>JAKJBT010000005.1 GCA_022706865.1 Bacillota bacterium | reverse complement strand
GGATAAAAAGCTGATATACATAGCTGATGATGAGGTTAATATCTGTAATATAATAAAATCCTTTCTTATAAAGGAAGGTTTTGAGGCCGAAACATTCAACGACGGGCAATCCATACTTGACGCTTTTAATGTCAAACCCGCTGACATGCTTGTAATAGATATAATGATGCCGGGAGTGGACGGGTACTCTCTATGCTCCCAGATACGGCAAATAAGCAGTGTTCCGATTATTATAGTATCAGCCAAGGACACCGAGCCGGATAAGATTGCCGGATTGACCCTTGGATGTGACGATTATTTGACAAAGCCCTTCAGCCCTATGGAGCTTATTGCAAGAATCAGAAGCATTTTCAGAAGGATTGAACTGGATAAAGCTCAGACAGGAATCAGTGAAGTTTTAGAAGTCTCCGATATTGTTATTGATCATAATATTAAGAAGGCAAAATGCCATGATAAGGATATCGGGCTTACGGGAATGGAATTCTCCCTGCTTTATTACCTAGCAGCTAACAGAAACAGGGCTGTAAGCCGCTGTGAGCTTCTTGACAAGGTCTGGGGCTTTGAAAGTGAAGTCGAAACCAGGGCTACAGATGACATGGTTAAAAGAATACGAAAAAAGCTTACAGATGCAGGCTCAAGGCTTAAAATAGATACAGTATGGGGCTTTGGCTTCCGATTAACAGGCAAGGAATGATATTATGAAGAGCAATACTATAAAATGGAGGATTTTCAAATATAATCTCATAGTCATAATCACATTGATTGTACTGGTTGCAATCATATTTAATACTGCCATAAGGATCTATATTGAAAAGGATATAATAGGGCAATTGAATAAAATAGCATCCCATGCCGAAGAAACAGCTTTGAAAAGGGGCTCAGAAATATTCATATTCAGTAAGGGCATATCTCCTGAGCTTCCCAGGATAAGAATAAGGACCAATGATATATTCAGATTCTATTTCATGCTGGACAGATCCCTAAGAGAACCTCTTTCCGTATTGAATGCAGATTATATCTTAATGGATAATAATAAAAGTATTATTAATTCACCTGCTGAATTGTATGGGGATCCGGATGACGGACTCGTGGGTAAAATTTCCGCAGAGATAAGTAAATTAAAGGATTTAGGAAAGGAAAGCTATCTGAACTTTCATCTGTCCGGCAACGAATATATAGCAATTGTCAAGCCGGTAGCACAGAAGAACGACTTCGGGCTGGGATGGATTATCATATACTCCAGCCTGCAGAAGGTAAACCAGCTACAGTGGGCAATAAATCTGATACTATTTGTTATACTTCTGCTGTCGGCATTTATCATTGTTTTGTTTTCTTCCGTTATCGCAAAAAAAATCTCCGAGCCTTTCAGTACCTTGAATCAGCATATACGTTCCATTGCCGAAAGGAATTTCGGAATTAAGATCAATACTCCCGTGTACGATGAGCTGAGTGAGTTTGTTGGAAATATAAATACCATGTCTGAGAAGTTGGAAACCTACGATAAGTCACAGAAGACATTTTTGCAGAATGCTTCTCATGAGTTCAGAACCCCGCTGATGTCCATCCAGAGCTATGCGGAGGGCATAAAATACAATGTTGCAGACAGCAACGAAGCAGCCGGTATCATAATTGAAGAATCCAAACGCTTGACTCAGCTCGTGGAAAACCTTCTCTACCTGTCACGGCTGGATGCAATTGAAGAAAACTATTGCTTTGAAAAACTGGATTTTAATGAACTGCTCCGCAGCTGTACAGAGCGCATGAATATAATTGCAGGCAAGAACAACATAAAAATTAACATATCTGTGCCAGAAGAAAACATCAATATAATTGCAGATGAGGAAAAGCTTTCGAGAGCAATCAGCAATGTTCTCAGCAATTGCATACGCTATGCGAAAAGCTCAATAGAGATAAAGTCAGAGGTCATTGATGAAAAAGCAGTAAGGGTCACTATATCGGATGACGGACCGGGTTTTGAATCCAATGAACTTCCCAATATCTTTGACAGGTTCTTCAAAGGCCCAAAGGGTAATTTTGGCCTTGGCCTTGCTATAACCAAGAATATAGTTGAAAAACATAAAGGAAAAATAACTGCGGAAAATTCAGGGGCAGGAGCCGTATTTCACATAGATCTTCCAATGGCATAGAAAGGGTTTGTTAATTATTCCGACTGTAGGGGAAGGTATTTCGAATATATCTTCCCCACGTCGGTATTTGGCATCATCCAAACTTAAAATCTCTACCCTGAATCACCTATATTGTGTCATGGCCTAGTGTCTGAACCTGCTTAATTCCGGTATTGCCTTTCTGATTTCTTCTGCCTGCTCTTTTGTTATTACCTTGTCTTCCACCATTTTGGTAAGGATGTCTTTTCGTTCATTTTTATGCTCTTTAAAGTATGCTTTTCTTTCATCCGGAGTCATGGATTTTATCTTTTCTATGGATGCCTTGCGCTCTTCCCTGACTTTCAGCAGGTAGCTTCTGATGTTATTGATATCATCTTTCGTCAGCACGCCTTTATCTATAAGGCCCTGCAATCCATCATAAACTCTTGCTTCTTTCATTTCCAGCAGCTTTTCCCTGATGGCTTTGGCCTCCTCTTCTGTTATTATGCCTTCTTGGACCAGTGCTTTAAGAAGACTCCCCCTTCCACCCTGTTTTTTCATTTGGGCTCTTTCTTCTATAGTCAGCTTCTTTAACTCATCCTTCCTTTTTTGCTTGTATTCAAGTATTTTATCTGCCTTTTCCCTGGTCAAGCTGCCTTCCTGTACCATTTTTTCCACGGCCTCTTCCAGGTAGTGTTTGCTTTTTACAGCTGATGGAGTATCGTTGTCGGCAAAGGCTGCAATGCCTGTAAAAAAGATAATACAGACTGACAAGACACTGCAAAGTGCTCTTATTGAAAGTTTTACACCTTTCATTTCCTGATCTCCCTTCCTTTTGTATTGTCATTCATAATGACATTATTATTATTTGCATTATTAATGATTATTTTGTGATGGATTTTCAGGTAGATTAATGTATCACTTAATGAGGCAAATCAGGCAAAATTTACTTGGATTAAAAAATTGAAGCTTAACCAAAATAATAATACGTAAATCATTATTAACTCATTATACATATTGCTCAAGGAGGTGAGTACGGATGGCAAGAAATAATCAGAAGGTAGTACCTCATGCAGCAGCAGCTCTTGACAGATTTAAGTATGAAATAGCAACAGAGGTTGGCGTTACTTTAAAGGAAGGTTACAACGGAGACATTACAGCAAGAGATGCAGGGAAAATAGGCGGTCAGATGGTCAGGAGACTAATTGAGACAGCTGAGAAGAATATGGCAGGAACAACCGGAACAAGGTTCTAATACTTAATACAAGGAGAGCAATCAGCTCTCCTTCTTATATATACACATAAGAAGTTTTTGTAAATATTCAATGCACGACATAAGAAAGCTTTTTTTTCAGAATAATAATGTTAAGATGCTTTCAAGGAGGTATTTTATGCGCAAAGGTTTAATCGCTGCGGTATTGCTGCTTTTTCCGGCATTATGTATTGATATTTATGCGGAAGATACTGAGCTTATCAAAGAGCTTATGGCCTGTCCCGAGGAAGAAACTTTTTCCGGGTTAAATAGTAATAATTATATAGAAGCATTGAAATCAATGGGATATTATAAGAATGATTATGAAGATGAATTCATTAATCTGCGGAATGCGACCCTCAGATTTCAAAGCGACTGCAATCTTGCCGCCGATGGCATACAAGGGCCCCAGTTCAAAGCTGCCATGATAAAGAGGCTTTCATTAAACGGAAAATTCTGCTCTCCGGATATTATAGCAAGGCCTGCTTCCCGCGGCTATTGGATAGCTATAAACCGTACAAAAAGAATTCTTACTTTATATAACGGAAAAACAGTCATCAGAAAGTATCCGATAGCAATTGGAAAAGCTACAAATAAAACGCCCCAGGGGAAATTCTATGTATACCTGAAAAGAAAGAATCCGGTATGGTCCCCGGGTGACGGATCAAAACCCGTAGCCGGAGGTTCTCCTAAGAACCCTCTTGGAACAAGGTGGATAGGCCTTTCTGTAGGAAAAGGCAATTTGTACGGTATTCATGGAAATAACAGTCCCTATTCCATAGGGCGTCAGGTGTCAAAAGGCTGCATCCGCATGATAAATTCAGATGTCCTGAGTCTTTATAATACTATACCGGTTGGAATACCTGTCTGGATAGGCAATGATGAAACCTTGAGAAAATGGGGTGTAACACAAGAAAGCTTCTATTGAAGCTAAAAAATAAAAAAAGCCGCAAAAATTGCGGCTGTAAGATTCATATAATGGCAGGGGCAGTAGGACTTGAACCCACAACCAACGGTTTTGGAGACCGCTACTCTACCGATTGAGCTATACCCCTGTGACACTTATTCATTATATAAAAAAAATCATACATAGTCAATAGCTGTTTATATCCAAAAAACCGAATAACTTCAGGTCTTCAGGCGCCTATTTTGTAAGAAGTCCCCCAAACATTCTGCCGCTGACTTTAGGGAAGAATAGAAAAACTATAAGCAGTATAAGCCACCAGTTGTCATTCATAACCAACCCTCTTACGGTATTGCTGATTCCTCCCAGTAATTCTCCCGTTGGAAGTGCAGGCATGGAAAAAGGCAGGGAAAACAGGCTTCGTACCGGTGAAACCGCCGGATAGGATGCCGGCGGTCATGCAGCCGGAGGTAATGCGTTATATGCTGATGAGTGCTTTCGACCCATTATTAAGCCTCCCTTCAAAGGTATATGGAATGAAATGAACCCCTTATTCCATATTATGAGGCTTTGTCTTATTTAGTTACTGCTGCAAAATATAAGAAAGATACGGACAGTGGGACAGGAGAAACGTCCCCGTGTCCCATTAAAACTCAGCTGATTTTACAGTTCTCGGGAAAGGCACTACATCTCTAATATTGGTCATTCCGGTAATGTACATTATAATTCTCTCAAAACCCAGCCCATAACCTGCGTGTTTAACACCGCCGAATTTTCTTATATCAAGATACCACCAGTAATCCTCTTTTTTCAGTCCCATTTCATCCATTTTCTTTTCAAGGACGTCAAGTCTTTCTTCTCTCTGGCTGCCTCCGATGATTTCTCCCACTCCGGGAACCAGAAGGTCCATTGCCGCTACTGTCTTTCCGTCATCGTTCATTCTCATGTAGAAAGCTTTTATTTCTTTTGGATAGTTAATTACGAAAACCGGTTTTTTATAGACCTGCTCGGTGATATACCTTTCATGCTCCGTCTGCAGATCGATTCCCCACTCAACGGGGTATTCAAATTCGACACCCGATTTTTTCAGTATGTCTATTGCTTCCGTATAAGTAACAACACCGAAATCGGAGCTTACAATATTGTTCAGCCTTTCAAGCAGGGTATTGTCAATGAACCTGTTGAAAAACTCCATCTCTTCCGGAGCATTCTCGAGTACATAATTTATTATGTACTTTACCATATTCTCCGCCAGTTCCATATTGTCCGAAAGCTCTGCAAAGGCTATTTCCGGTTCTATCATCCAAAACTCTGCGGCATGCCTTGCAGTATTCGAGTTTTCTGCCCTGAAGGTGGGGCCGAAGGTATATACATTCCTGAAAGCCATGCAGAAGGTTTCTACATTAAGCTGGCCGCTAACAGTAAGGTTTGCGGATTTTCCAAAGAAATCCTTGGAGAAATCAACTTCCCCTTTCTCTGTTCTGGGGGGATTATCCATATCCAGGGTGGTAACCCTGAACATTTCTCCTGCTCCTTCGGCATCGCTGCCTGTTATGATAGGAGCATGAACATATACAAAACCCTGATCCTGGAAGAACCTGTGTATTGCATATGCTACCAGGGATCTCACTCTGAATACTGCCGAAAATGTATTTGTCCTGGGCCTCAGGTGAGCTATCGATCTTAAGAACTCAAAAGAATGATTCTTCTTCTGAAGCGGATAATCAGGGGTTGATCGGCCTTCTATAACAATTTTATCAGCTTTCAGCTCAAAGGGCTGTTTTGCACCGGGTGACTCAGTCAGAACCCCTTCTGCGATTATGGCAGAACCCACCGAAAGCTTGGCTACATCATTGAAGTTTTCAATACCTTCCTCAAACACTATCTGAAGGTTCTTAAAAAAGCTTCCGTCATTCAATTCAATAAAACCAAAATTTTTTGAGGTTCTTTCAGTTTTCACCCACCCGGATACCTTGATATTCTTGTTGATGTAATCTCCTGTGCTCCTGTACAGTTGTTTTATTGATATGCTGCTCATATGCTCTCCTCCTAAAGTGTGATTATGTTTATACTTTTAAGTCTGCTATTATATTTAACTTATCCTTGTTTTCTTCAAGAAGCGGATATATATGTTCCGCAAGAAACTCGTCAACCTGTTCCGGGGCTCTCCCGATAAAGTTCCTGGCATCTAAAAGCTCCTGTATCTTATTCTTGCCCAACCTGAAGCTTTCATCCGTTTCTATAAGGCTTATCAGATTGTTGTCCAGTCCTTGTTCCTTCACTCTTCTTCCTGCTTCCATAGAGAACTGCCTTATTTTTTCATGGAGTTCCTGCCTGTCTCCTCCGGCTTTAACGGCTTCCATAAGTATGTTCTCGGTAGCCATGAAAGGAAGCTCCTCGTCGATATGCCTTTTTATCATCTTTTCATTTACTACAAGGCCGGCTGTTACGTTTATCATAATGTTCAATATGCTGTCAACTGCCAGAAAACCCTGCGGAATTGCAAGCCTTTTATTGGCAGAATCGTCAAGGGTTCTTTCAAACCATTGAGCAGCCGCAGTTATAGCAGGATTCAACGAATTTGTTATTACAAATCTGGAAAGAGCTGCAATCCTCTCACATCTCATAGGATTTCGTTTATATGCCATTGCCGACGAACCTATCTGACTTTTTTCGAAGGGCTCTTCAACTTCCTTGAGGCTCTGAAGAAGCCGTATATCGTTACTGAATTTATGCGCTGATTCCGCTATTTGTGAAAGCACGTTCAAAACCTGGCTGTCCAGCTTCCTGGGGTATGTCTGGCCTGTGATTGCATAGCTGTTCTCAAAGCCCATTTTCTTTGTGACTCTTGCATCCAATTCCTTTATTTTATCATGGTCACCGTTAAAAAGCGCCATAAAGCTTGCCTGCGTTCCGGTAGTTCCTTTGACTCCCCGCAGTTTGAGCCTGCCCAGCTGAAAATCAAGCTCCTCTATATCCATCAGAAAATCAAGCATCCACAAACAGCTTCTTTTTCCTACAGTGGTCAGCTGTGCAGGCTGAAAATGGGTAAATCCCAATGTGGGAAGGTTTTTATACTTTTCTGCAAACCCTGCGAGATTTTTAATAACATTCAGAAGCTTTGCTCTTATAAGCTTCAGGCCCTCCGACATCTGAATGATGTCCGTATTGTCGCCTACGAATGCGCTGGTAGCTCCCAGGTGTATTATGGGTTTTGCCTTGGGGCACTGCAAGCCGTAAGCATAAACATGGGACATTACATCATGACGCGTCTCTTTTTCCCTTTTCTCTGCGTCCTCATAATTGATATCATAAATATGTTCCCTTAATTCCTCCACCTGTTCCGGAGAAATATTCAGCCCCAGCTCCATCTCGCTTTCCGCAAGGGCGACCCACAGCTTTCTCCAGGTGGAAAACTTATAGTCCTCTGAAAATATAAAGGACATTTCTTTGCTTGCATATCTGCTTATCAAAGGGTTCTGATATTCATTTCTATTCACTGTATGATACCACCCTATTCAATGTTTTTATCAATAAAGCTTTCAAAAGCGTCAAGACCATTTTTTATTGTATCCATTGAGGTCGCATAGGAAAGTCTTATAAAGCCGTCAGTTCCGAATGCAGCTCCCGGTATCACTGCCACATGGCCCTTTTCAAGCATAACCTGAGCAAAATCCAAAGAAGAACCGAGCTTGACTCCGCATAAATTCTTTCCAAGATAAGCACTTATATCAACATACACATAGAAGGCTCCTTCAGGCTTAATGCAGCTGAGGCCTTTCATCGCTTTTATCCTGTCATACATGTAGTTTCTTCTTTTACTAAATTCCTGAACCATGTTTTTTAAATCATCCTGAGGCCCGTTTAAGGCTGCTGCCGCGGCATATTGGGTTATGGAACTGGGATGGGATACCGCATGGCTCTGAACACTTGACATAGCTTTAATCACTTTTTCATTTCCGGCAGCATATCCGAGCCTCCATCCCGTCATGGCATATGACTTTGACATTCCGTTTATCAGTATTGTAAGATCTTTGATTTCATTGTTGAAGGAAGCAATGCTGATATGCTTGTTATCATCATATATGATTCTCTCATATATCTCATCTGATACAACAAACAGATTGTTTTCTACCGCAATCTCAGCAATTTCCCTTAATTCCCTTTCGGTATACACTGCCCCCGTAGGATTACTGGGAGAATTCATCAATACCGCTTTTGTTTTTGCAGTTATTGCCTTCTTCAATTCTTCCCCGGACATCTTGAAGTTGTTTTCTTTTTTTGTCGGTACCAGTACCGGAACTCCGTCATTCAGCTTGATTATCTCCGTATAGCTGACCCAGTATGGAAGTGGTACAATAACCTCGTCCCCCGGATTCAAAATTGCCGCAAAGGCATTAGAAAGCGAATGCTTTGCACCGCTTGATACTATTATCTGATTAGGCTCATAATCAAGGCTGTTCTCTCTTTTAAGCTTGTCACATATTGCTTTTCTGAGCTCAATTGTCCCTTGTGCCGGAGTATATCTTGTAAAGCCTTTGTTCATTGCTTCAACAGCTGCATTTCTTATGTACTCAGGCGTATCAAAATCAGGTTCACCTACGCCAAAGCCAAATACTTTCACTCCCTCAGCAACCATCTGCTTAAGCTTTGTATCAACTGCTAAAGTCATTGATGGAGCTATATTTGAAGCTTTGACGGATAATTTGATATCCAATTTAACCCCTCCTCATTTTTTATTTAGTGCCTCTTTAAGCATTTGCACATATTTATAATCAATTGAATAGTTTCCCAATATCGGTTCATTATTCAATTTCATTCCATGGCAGTCCGAGCCTCCTGTAATCAGCAAATTCCTTGAGTGTGCAACAGCCAGTATATTTCTGACAGTCTCATCATCATGTTTGGAATGGTATACTTCAATGCCGTCAATTCCAAGGTCAATAATTTTTCCGATATTATCCTTGTTGTTTATCAGCCCGGGATGAGCAAGAACAGATATTCCTCCCAAATTTTTAATCATATCTATAGCTTCTTTGCAGGTTAGTTTGTATCTCTCCACATAAGCCGGACGATCCTTGCCGATATATTCATTAAAGGCTTCTCTTATATTACTGATATAGCCTTTATCAATCATTGCTCTGGCAATATGAGGCCTGCCCATTGCAGCATCATCAGCTATTCCTTTTACCTGCTCAAGAGTAATGTCAATTCCCAAATCGTTAAGCTTGCCTACTATTTTTCCGGCCCTCTCATACCTGGAATTCTGTATTTTTTTGAGGGTATCGGCAAGCCATTGGGAATTGTAATCTATAAAATAACCCAGAACATGTATCTCTTCTTCTTCAAATATAGTGCTAAGCTCAATTCCGGGCACTATTTCCACTCCATACTTTGAGGAGGCCTTCATCGCAGGGCTGATTCCCTTGACGGTGTCATGATCTGTTATTCCTATTGCAGTCAATCTCTTGGCACTTGCCCAGCGTACTACTTTTTCCGGACTCAGGAGTCCGTCGGATGCTGTTGTATGAATATGAAGGTCAGCCTTCAGCATATTGCGCCCTCCGTATAATGATAAAATAATTGCAGGAACTGAAATTATTATATCATAAGTTCTTTAGAATTTATGCAATAAACAAAGGATTTTCCAAAAATGTTCCACAATTATTATACAGGAAAGTATACACTCTCATAAAATAAAAAACAATACCTGCTTGTTCAAAAGCAGGTATTAGGTCTATCTGGGTTCTATAATTAGTTTTAAGGCTGTTCTTTCTTCACCATCTATTTCGATATCGGTGAAAGCCGGAATGCATATCAGATCAATTCCTCCGGGTGCTACAAATCCTCTGGCGATGGCAATTGCTTTAATAGCTTGGTTAAGAGCTCCTGCCCCAATTGTTTGAATCTCCGCGGAGCCTTTTTCCCTCAACACACCCGATAAAGCTCCTGCGACTGAATTTGGGTTCGATTTAGCTGAAACCTTTAATACATCCATTTAAAGCCCCCCCCTGATTTATTGTAAAGTACCAAAATATACTAAATATATCTGATAATTCTACAAATATATCTAAAATCCTCTTTTTTTCTACAATTAAGAATTTTATATGATTCTTTTTATGGATGTAACTTTATTATTATCATCAAGCTGTATGCACACAGCACCGATAGCAACCTCACCCCCTGCAATTTCAAATCTTGCAGGCATACCGGTAATAAACTTTCTTATAACCGTTTCTTTTTCCACTCCTAATATGGAGTCTATGGGACCGGTCATTCCGACATCTGTAATATAGGCAGTTCCGCCGGGCAGTATCCTTTCATCGGAAGTCTGGACGTGAGTATGTGTACCCAGCACGGCATGAACCCTGCCGTCAAGATACCAGCCCATTGCAAGCTTTTCTGAAGTAGCTTCCGCATGGAAGTCTACAATTATGACATCAGCTTCATTCTTCAGTTCATTCAATATTTTATCAGCGGCCTTAAAGGGGCAGTCAATACAATCCATAAATACTCTGCCGCTTAGGTTTATCACAGCAATCCTTTTTCCCGCCTTTTCTGCTATTCTGAATCCCTTTCCGGGGGTACCTTCAGGATAGTTTGCAGGTCTGATAAGCCTTTCCGCGTCTTCTATGAATTCCAAAACTTCTTTTTTCGCCCAGGAATGATTGCCAAGGGTTATAATATCTGCTCCCATACCCAGAAGCTCATCATATGTACTCCTGGTTATGCCCACACCTCCGGCTGAATTCTCTCCGTTTATTATGACAAAATCAATATTATTTTCTTCAACAAGCCTTTTAAGGTTTGTACATAGATAATTCCTTCCCGGCCTGCCTACCACATCACCAATAAATAATATGTTCATCTGCATACCTCCATTGTCTGAATCAACAGCAGTGTGTTTTGTGTTACCCGTTATATAGTATTATTAAAAATGGCGGCTTCATGCATTTGCATGCACTGCCGCGCATTTTCTATTTTGCGTATTCAATTGCCCTGGTTTCCCTGATAACATTAACTTTGATCTGACCAGGGTATTCCAGCTCATCTTCAATTTTCTTGACGATATCCCTGGCGATATACACTATTTCACTGTCACTCACATCCTCCGGCTTAACCATGATTCTGACTTCTCTGCCGGCTTGAATAGCAAAAGATTTTTCGACTCCATCAAATGAATTAGCTATTTCTTCAATTTTTTCCAAACGTTTAATGTATGACTCTAAGGTCTCTCTTCTTGCTCCGGGTCTTGCAGCGGATATGGCATCAGCTGCCTGAACAAGGACTGCTTCAACGGTTGTAGCTTCAATATCTCCGTGATGTGCGGATATAGCGTGGACTATATCAGCGGATTCCTTATATTTCTTAGCAAGGTCAGCACCTATCTGAACGTGGGGGCCTTCGACCTCATGGTCTACGGCTTTTCCTATGTCATGAAGCAGACCCGCCCTTTTTGCCGTTTTTACATCGGCACCAAGCTCTGCAGCCATTGATGCCGCAAGGTGTGCTACTTCTATAGAATGCTTAAGTACATTTTGTCCATAGCTGGTTCTGAATCTCAATCTTCCTAAAAGTTTAATGATTTCCGGATGTAATCCGTGGACTCCGGTATCAAAGGTAGCTTGCTCTCCCTGTTCCTTAATATAATTGTCAACTTCCTTCTTGGCTTTTTCAACCATTTCTTCTATTCTGGCGGGATGTATTCGCCCATCCACTATGAGCTTTTCAAGGGCAACCCTTGCAACTTCCCTTCTAATTGGATCAAAACCGGATAATATAACGGCTTCTGGTGTATCATCGATTATTAAGTCGATGCCTGTAAGTGTTTCCAATGTTCTTATATTTCTGCCTTCGCGTCCTATTATTCTGCCCTTCATTTCATCATTCGGCAGTGGTACAACTGATACTGTAGTTTCAGCGACATGGTCTGCTGAACATTTCTGAATTGCGCTTGCAATGACTTCCTTGGCCTTTCTTTCTGCTTCTTCTTTAGCCTTGGTCTCAATATCCTTGATCATCATTGCAGCTTCATGCCTTATTTGTTTTTCAATGTTGTTTAAAAGCAGTTGTTTTGCATCTTCAGATGATAACCCCGATAATCTTTCAAGTTCTTCCACTTGTTTCTTGTAAAGCTGTTGCACTTCTTCAAAGGATTTTTGAATCTCCTTTTGTTTTTTCGCGATTGCTTCATCTCTTTGCTCGAGGTTCTCAACCTTTTTGTCCAGGCTTTCTTCCCTTTGGAGCAATCTTCTTTCGGCTCTCTGGATTTCATTTCTTCTGTCGCGGATCTCTCTGTCCAATTCTGCCCTAAGTCTATGAATCTCTTCTTTAGCCTCAAGAACTACTTCTTTCTTTTTTGTTTCCGATTGCTTTTCAGCTTCATTGAGTATTTTTAATGCCTGTTCCTCAGCATTTTTTATTTTCGATTCAGCAATATATCTTCTAACTAAATACCCCAAAATAAAGGTAATTAGTGCAATTGCTATATATACTATATATTCGATAATATTTTCACCTCCTCATTATTTTATTTTATCGACTATCGGTAATTGCTTCCATTAATCCTTTTTCACAATCTTCATTTTCAAAATTAACAAATAAGCGCAACTAAACTCCACTCTCAATTGATACACCATATCAGAATAATTCTATTACTTATACAAAATTTTGTCAAGTTATTGTGACAATTCAAACAATTTAAGGATGATATGCAGAATTGCGTGAATTTTGCTGAAGGACTTTAGTCTTCTTCCCGGACAAGCTCTTCTGCCGCCCTTTTGCAGGCATCAATCCCAAAGCCTTTTCTATAAAGGTAGTTAAGAAGCTTTAATTTCTTTTCCCGGCTGCTTCCTTTCAGGCTTGATATCTTTTTCTTTGCGGCACTTAACGCAGATGCGTAATCATCTATCTCAGCCTTGTCAAGCTCCTGCTGAATGATTTCCTTGTCCACTCCTTTAGCTGCGAGTTTCTGGTAAATGCTTCGTCGGCTTGTGCCTGTTACATCCTTTGTGCTTCTGATAAAACTTTCAGCATAGCTTTCATCATTTATATAGCCTATTTCCTTCAAGTACTCCAGAACTTTTTTAATGGCCTTAGGGTCATACCGCCTGTCGCTAAGGCGCTTTTCAATTTCCATTTCTGTTTTTGATGCGCGGGCAAGCATATAAAGGGCAGCTCTAAGAGCGCCCTTATACTGGATTATCTCCAGGGTGTGATTAAATTCAGTTTCATTCAGTTCCATGCCCTCTGACAAGTTCAGTTCCTGCAGAATGTCATCTTCAACGGAACATCTGTATTCTCCGTCAATATATATGTTATACCTCTTTGCATTCTTTTTTTGTTGTTCAATCCCGGTGATTCTCATGGAAACATCCTCATATTACAAATCATCATTTTCTTCGGGATCAAAATCTGCGGCTTTTGCTCTGGATATTCCCAGGTTAAACATTTCCCTGAGCTTCTTATCCAGTTCATTTGCGAGATCAGGATTATCCTTGAGATATTGCTTTGCATTTTCCCTGCCCTGCCCTATTCTTGTATCACCATATGAAAACCATGCGCCGCTTTTCAATATAAGATCGTTGTTGACAGCTGCATCAAGAATACTGCCCTCTTTGGAAATGCCCTGGCCGTACATGATATCGAACTCTGCCTGCTTGAAGGGCGGCGCCACTTTATTCTTGACAACCTTTACCCTTGTCCTGCTTCCGGTCAAATCATTTCCAAGCTTTATGTTCTCAATCTTTCTGACCTCAAGTCTGACCGAAGCATAGAATTTAAGTGCCCTTCCGCCGGGAGTCGTTTCGGGATTCCCAAACATAACACCAACCTTTTCCCTAAGCTGGTTGATGAATATAACGGTTGTCTTGGATTTGCTGATAGCTCCGGCAAGCTTTCTGAGTGCCTGTGACATAAGCCTTGCCTGCAGCCCCACATGAGCATCTCCCATTTCACCGTCTATTTCTGCTTTTGGAACCAGTGCAGCGACAGAGTCAACAACAACTACATCAATTGCTCCGCTGCGAACAAGTGTTTCTGCTATTTCAAGCCCTTGCTCCCCTGTATCCGGCTGAGATACTATCAGGTTCTCTATATCCACACCAAGATTCTTCGCATATAACGGATCCAATGCGTGTTCTGCATCTATAAAGGCTGCTTCACCGCCGTTCTTCTGTGCCTCTGCAATTACATGCAGCGCGACGGTAGTTTTTCCTGAGGATTCAGGCCCGAATATCTCAACAATTCTTCCTCTGGGAACTCCGCCTATTCCCAATGCTATGTCAAGCTCAATAGAGCCTGTGGAAACAGCTTCAACATTCATTTTTGTAGCATCGCCAAGCTTCATAATGGAGCCTTTTCCAAATTGCTTTTCAACCTGGCTGAGAGCCAGTTCTATTGCTTTCTTTTTATCGTTCATCGCTGAGCACATTAATTTCTGCACCGTCCTTTCATCACTTATGCCATAAAGGCAAAACGAACAAATGTTCTTATGTTTCTATTATATTATATTGCTAATTATTAGTCAAGAAAATTACATAATTTTACTATTTCACATTGATAAAAGTTCTCTTCTCAGCAAGTCAAGGGCTCTGCTGCTTGAGCCCCATCTTATTTTATTCCTGTTTCCGTTCAGCATGATTTTATGGACATTAACCGAATTACCTGCTGCGATACCTATATAACAAAGCCCTACCGGCTTTTCTGCGCTTCCTCCGTCAGGCCCTGCTATACCTGTAATGGAAAGCCCGATGTCCGAACCGTTGAGGGTTTTTGCACCGACAGCCATTTCTTCCGCCGTCTGCGGGCTCACGGCCCCGTATTTTTTTATGGTATCTTCCTTAACCTTGAGTATGTTTATTTTGGATTCGTTACTGTAGCTGACGACTCCGTAAACAAAACTTGCGGAGGCTCCCGGAATATCTGTCAGGCGGCTTGCAATAAGCCCTCCGGTGCATGACTCTGCCAGTGAAACCGTCAGGTTTTTTTCCTGAAGCAGCTTCAATACCGCCTCTTCCAGTGTTTCTTCATTACAGCCGTAAATATTGTCACCAAGTATTGCTCTTACTTTTTGTTCCATTTCAGCAATAAGGCTGTCTGCTTCCTCCGGTGCGTCTGTTTTTGCAGTAATCCTTAGATGTACTTCCCCATCCTTGGCGTAGGGAGCAATTGTAGGGTTAGCCTGGCTGTCGAATATATCCTTCAGCATATACTCAGCGGTTGACTCTCCAACTCCAATCACCCGAAGTACTTTTGACCTGATTGTTGAGTTTGCTTTGGCCTTGAGATAGGGGAGCACTTTGTTTTCAAACATCGGATATAGCTCCTTCGGCGGGCCCGGCAGCATTATTACTATCTTCCCGTTTTTTTCTATCAGCACTCCCGGAGCAGTGCCGTTGTTGTTTTCGAGTACAACCGCACCCTCAGGAATATATCCCTGCTTAATATTGTTTTCTGTCATGAGCCTTCCGGTTGAGTTGAACATTTTTTTTATTTTCTCTATGCTTTCTTCATCGGGGAGCAGCTTCAGACCCAAAGCCTGTGAAACCCCTTCCTTTGTAAGGTCGTCCACTGTCGGCCCCAAGCCGCCGCTTGTAATAACAAGATCTGATCGTTCAAGGCTTGTCTTGACTGTTTCGGTCAGCCTTTTCAGATTATCTCCCACAACTACATGATAATATACGTCAATACCCAGATCCGCCAGCTTCTGTGACAGATACTGCGCATTGGTGTTGACGATATTCCCCAAAAGCAGCTCTGTACCTACTGCAATAATTTCACCTTTCATGCAAGCACCCCCTTGAAGATATATTATTTCATCCTTGTTATAACCTGCATATTCTTCATAAAATAATCAGATCCCGAGACAACAGTGCTTATAAGTGCGGCATAAACCATTATGGTGTCAACGGGCAGATTAAATAGGCTGAAGGGATAGTTATCCATAAGAAGTATCACTATTGCTATTATTTGAGTTACTGTTTTTATCTTTCCATAGCTGCTGGCAGCAATAACGATATTCTGGGCGGCTGCCAGGGTTCTAAGGCCGGTCACGGCAAACTCCCTGGCAAGTATTATGAAAACAATCCAGGCTTCTATCCTGCCGAGCTGTATAAGTACCAGGAAAGCGCCTGTTACAAGCAGCTTGTCTGCAAGAGGGTCCATGAATTTGCCAAAGTCGGTAATCATATTGTATTTACGGGCAATATATCCGTCCAGCTTGTCGGTAAGTGAAGCTGCAAGAAATACTGCAACGGCAGATGCCATATGGTAAGGAAATTCTACAAAAGCGAATAGTAAAAATACCGGAATCATAAGTATTCTGATAATTGTAATTTTATTTGCAAGATTCATCTATTCTCTCCCCCACCAAGTCATATTCATAAGCCTCTTTTATTATTACACTGCAGAAATCTCCAGGGATAATTTCCTTATCTGATTTAAAATAAACCTTTCCGTCTATTTCAGGTGCATCCATGCAGCTTCGCCCAAAGTACTCATTGTCTGAAACTCCTTCTACAAGCACCTTCAGTGTCTGCCCGACAAGTTTACGGTTGTATTCCAGCGAAATATTCTTCTGAAGAAGCATTATTTTTTCGAGCCTTTCCTGCTTTATGGCTTCTTCAACCTGGTTCGGCATATTAAAAGCCGGGGTATCCTCTTCTCTTGAATATGCAAATACTCCCAGCCTGTTGAACTTCGTTTCTAAAACAAAGTCATACAGCTCTTTAAAATCTTCCTCCGTCTCTCCCGGAAATCCCACGATAAGAGTTGTCCTAAGCACGATGCCCGGTATTCTTTTCCTAAGCTTTTCTATCAGATGGAGTATCTTTTCCCGGCTGCTTCTCCTGGCCATCTTCGCAAGTATCCTATTGCTGGCATGCTGTATAGGAATATCAACGTATTTGCAGATTTTATCCTCTCGTGCAATGACTTCTATGAGTTCATCGTTGAATTCATCAGGATAAGAATAAAGAAGCCTTATCCATTCGATGCCCTCGATTTCTGTCAGCTTTCTTAACAGCTCGCTTAACTTCAGGCTATTATACAAATCAACTCCATACCGGGTTATATCCTGGGCTATTACATTTACTTCCTTTATTCCGTTCCTTGAAAGCTCCTTTGCTTCTTCCAGTATGTCTTCCATTTTTCGGCTGCGGTACCTCCCCCTCAAGGCCGGTATAATGCAGTAGCTGCACCTGTTGTCGCAGCCTTCGGCTATCTTAAGGTATGAGGATGCCCCGAAGCCTGAAATCTGCCGGGGAAGCTTATCTATATCAATCAGGTCCTGATGTCCGTACAGGACTACCTTCTCACCCTGAAGTGCTTTCCTTATCACTTCCGGTACGTCCTTATAATCTCCGGTGCCGATTACTGCGTCCAGCTCGGGAAGCTCCTTAATCAGCTCCTCCTTATAGCGTTCTGCAAGGCAGCCTGTTGCAATCAGCACCTTGCATTTGCCCTTTTTCTTGTAACCTGCCATTTCAAGAATTGTATCGATGGATTCCTGTTTTGCACTTTCAATGAAACCGCAGGTGTTTATTATTATTATCTCTGCAATATCGGCATTATCTGTAACTTCATAATCATTATTAAGGATGCTCTTGACCATAACCTCTGAATCAACAAGGTTCTTTGAGCATCCAAGGGATATGATTGCAACTTTAAGACTCAACAAATTCTCTCCTTCCAAAAACTAATCTTCCAGGTCCTCTCTGCTCATAAGAACCTTTCTGGGCTTGCTTCCTTCATAGCCGCCGATTATCCTGCGTTCCTCCATCTGGTCTATCAGCCTTGCCGCCCTGCTGTAGCCTATTTTTAACCTTCTCTGGAGCATGAGTATCGATGCCTGCCCGCTTTCCACAACAATTCTTATTGCATCATTCAACAGCTCATCAACTTCTGCGTCCTCATCAATTTCTACGCTTTGCTCGATTTCTTTAATTATCTTATTGTCAAAGCTTGCGGGTACCTGTTCCTTAATAAAGGCTACAAGCTTTTCTATTTCCTTCTCGGATACAAAGGCACACTGCACCCTGACGGGTTTTGCCGCTCCGACAGGATAGAACAGGGCATCACCTTTTCCCAAAAGCTTTTCTGCTCCGCCCATATCAAGTATTGTTCTTGAATCAATATGTGATGATACTGCAAAGGATATCCTTGATGGGATGTTTGCCTTTATAAGCCCCGTAATTACATCAACAGACGGCCTCTGAGTAGCCACAACCAGGTGTATTCCTGCGGCACGGGCCATCTGCGCCAATCTGCAGATAGAGTCTTCCACTTCACTTGGTGCAACCATCATCAAATCAGCCAGTTCATCTATAACGACAACTATTTGCGGCATTTTGGCCAGATCTTCCTTATTCAGATTGTTATAGCCGTATATATCCCTTACGTTATTTGATGCAAATTTTTTGTAACGCTCGGTCATTTCCATTACAGCCCAGTTCAATGCTCCTGCCGCCTTTTTAGGATCCGTAACCACAGGTATCAAAAGGTGGGGGATGTTCTTGTATACACTGAGTTCCACCACTTTGGGATCTATCAGCAGCAATTTTACTTCATCGGGAGTTGCTTTATACAATATGCTTGCAATAAGAGTGTTTATACACACGCTTTTACCTGAACCGGTAGATCCGGCAATCAGAAGATGCGGCATTTTGGCAAGATCTGCAACAATATTTGCGCCTGCTACATCTTTTCCCAATACGAAGGATATTTTTGATTTTTGCTTTTTGAACTCTTCCGATTCCAGCACTTCCCTCAAAAGTACGCTGGTTATATCCTTATTGGGTACTTCTATTCCAATGGCTGCTTTTCCGGGTATAGGCGCTTCTATCCTTATATCAGGGGATGCAAGGCTGAGAGATATATCATCCGCAAGGCTCAATATCTTGCTTACCTTTACACCCGGGCTTAGCTGCAGTTCATACCTTGTAATCGTCGGGCCGACAGAAACCTGGGCAATGCTGGCGCTGACACCGAAGTTTTTAAGAGTATCCTCAAGTATCTTTACATTGTTCATTACCTCTTTCTTCCCGTTGCCTGACTTATTCTCGGCAGGCAATGCAAGGAGTCCGGTGCCGGGAAGCTTGTAATTCACATATTGGATATTGTTAACAGGTACTATGCTTGGAATGCTTTCCCTGCTTAATTTCTCTTTGCTCCTGGCTTTGTCATCGGTTTCATTCTCTGCTGCGGGCTTGAAATCCTTATCAAAACGTTTTGTAAAGTCAAGAATCTTGATTTTTTTGTCGATGTTCTTTATTCGTTCTTCATCGTCAGCTTCCGGTGGCTCAATGTCATTATGATGCTTTACCGGTATCTTTCGCTGAAGCTCCTTTGTTACTGCGGCTTCTTTGTTTTTGCTCCTTAAATGTGAATACATATCTGACACGAATTGTTTTATGCGCTGAAGGATGCGTAAGAATGATATCTCGGTAAACATCAGTATTGATATGATGTAAAGGGAGGAAACCAACGCTATAGTTCCGATCATTCCAAATAGCCTTACAAAGGCATAGCCGAACAAGGCTCCCACTGCTCCTCCCCCTGCATTGAGAGTGCCCAGGGAAAAATAGTATTTGACAGCATCGAGCCATCTGGCATCCGCATTTTCAACATCAGTATAGTTTGCCAAAAAAAGTACTATAAGTGTGGACAATAAAAATATACAGAAAGAAAAAAACTTAATATTGATGCGGATTTCATTCTTCCTATATACCAAAGCCAGCCCCAGTATGATTATGAGTATCGGAACAATGTAAGCACCAAGACCGAAGGTTCCCAGAAAAAACAACCTGACTTTTTCTCCTACAATTCCTGAATTGCTGCTGAAAAGGCTTATATATATGTATACACTGGCTAATATCAGAGACACTCCAGCTATTTCATAGTTTATATCGCTCTCTTTCCTCTTTCCTGACAAGTTATCACCTCTTAATATAAGTATATTAAACTTAATGATATTATAGCTTTATTATTTGAAAAACTCAAGGACCTGACGTTTCCGGCAGATCCTTGACAGGCAAATTTCCCGGTGTGTTGTATTATTTCGCATTGATATTGAATATATAAGCAGGTTTCAATACTCTCCAATCTTTTGTATTCAGCCAGTCATAATCCCCTTCCCTGCGTGTGCGGTCATTTATGCCCCAGCCCAGCACATTTCCGTTCTGCATTAGGGCAAAGGCATTATGCTCTGTTGCGATGACTTCAGCTGCTCCGTCCAGTATTTTTCTGGGTGCCGGTATATAAGCCGGGTTCAAGCTTCCAATACCGCACTGCCCATAGTAATTATCCCCAAGGGTCCATACAGTTCCGTCATTTTTCAAAACCACCAGGAACCTTTCTCCGGGAGATACCATTTTGACATTTTCCATCACTTTGGTTGGTTTTGTATAATTCATTTTCCCGCTGCTGCTGGTAATGTGGGATTCCCATATCCAGAGGCTGTTGTCATTCTTTACGGCACAGCATAGGGAGTTGCTTGCTTTTATCGACTTTACACCATTCAAAACCTTTATAGGTGTTCTTCTGTAAGGAGTAACACCTCCGTCCCCACAATTGCCCTCTCCCCATGTCCAGACGCTTCCGTCGGTCTTAAGGACCATTATAATACCGCCAAGGGTCCAGCCCGTACTTCCGCTTTGTGCTGCGTCAACAACATTGTCCATGGCCTTTACAGGTGCAAGCCTCTCTTTCTCGGGATCATCCAATACTGAAAAAAGAGCGCTTTTTTGTCCCCATATCCAAAGGCTGTTGTCTTTTTTTACTGCGGTTCCGTTTTTTCCGATGTCGGCAGACCTTACGCCGTCAAGGACCTTTGTCGGAGGGTAATCACCATACAAATACCTCTGGCCGTTACCCAGCAAATATTTCTCATTGCCCCCATATATCCACAGGCTGCCGTCGGGCTTCAAAAGGAAATAATTATTCCCTTCGGTATCAAGGCAGAATGCATCCTTGTCTATCAGGCTCCAATTCTTGTCATCAATTCCCTTGAATGCTCCATAACCCCAAAGGCTTTTATCGTTCTTTCTGACGAATATATTTGTATTATAAGGGTCCGTATGTGCCGGCCCGGCCATAAGCATTTTATGTACAGGCTCTTTGAAGTTTATCACACCGCTGTTGTCAATTATTCCGTCGGAATAATCAGTAACTGTAAAGTGATAATTAAACACGCCGTTTTTTGGCGTTACCACCAGAGAAACCCGGGTACCCGTGTTATTGTCTTCTATAGAAATACTAAGGTCATATTCGCTGTATTTACCGGTAAATAAATACGTTCCTCCAAGGTTCAGCTCATTGCTCTCTTCAGCAGTGCTTCTTGAGAATTCCTTGTATAATGAAACCACATCAGCTTTCGGCATTTTGGAATCATAGGTAATGTTAATCGTCTGCTCATTGACATAAGCATAGCTTTTATCATCCACCTTATACAATACGGCATCCTTTGTAAAGGGTATATCCTTCGGCATACATACAGGAAGCTTAAGGCGGCTTTGGTTTGTCTCAATACTGCTCACTGCTGCAGGTTTTGTACTGTTTGTGCCTGCAGGTATTGCAGGCAATTCCCCATGATAATAAAGAGTTATATTTACATTGGTATTGCTGAGTATTTCCATGACCGTCAAATTCAGATCATAATTGGGGAACTTGCATATAAATATTGAATATATATCCCCTTTAGTTTCCTGATAGCTGCTGTCATAAAGCTTTATAAAATTTCTGTATAATGCTGCAACATCAGCCAGTTTCTTATCAGTCTTATAGCTCAGGGAAAAGCTCCTGGCTGCATCATTTCTTTCCCCGGTTATACTAAAGGCGTCATCGGCAAAGGGTATTTCTGCCGGAAAACCTGCCGGAACACTTGCTGCACTAACAAGAGTCACATTTGCAATTGCAAAGGCCGATACTATCAGAGCAAAACATAGTAATAACGAAATTACCCTTTTCATAAGCTTATTTACTCCTTTTCAATTTACTGTGATATACCAAATCTTATATATGGTATTATATCACAATAAATGGGATAAATTAACACGGATAATAAAACAAAATGCTCCTTGCATTGCTGCAGGAAGCAGTTTGTTCCAATATTCTTATTGTCAGTCTGACGCTTTTTTCTCTGCAATAAGGCTCTGCAGCTTTGCAAGTGCCTGATGAAGCCCTCCGATCTCCCTTATAAGGCCGTATCTGACTGCTTCTGCACCCACAAGCACTGTCCCTATATCGTTGGCCAGCTCGCTTGTTGTAAACATCAGCCTCTTAATTGTATCAAGGTCTATTTTACTGTGCTCCACTATGAATCTTATAATTCGCTCCTGCATTTTATTAAAATAATCAAAGGTCTGCGGTACGCCTATGACCAAACCGTTCATTCTTATGGGGTGTATTGTCATTGTCGCTGTAGACGCAATGTAAGAATATGTTGCAGAAACAGCCAGAGGCACTCCAATGCTGTGGCCTCCTCCAAGCACAAGAGAAACTGACGGCTTTTTCATGCTTACTATAAGCTCTGACAATGCAAGCCCCGCCTCGACATCTCCTCCTACCGTGTTCAGAATCAATAGCAGCCCTTCAATCTCAGGGTTCTCCTCTACTGCTACAATCTGCGGTATAATATGTTCATATTTGGTTGATTTGTTTTGCGGCGGAAGCACCAAATGCCCTTCTATCTGGCCTATTATAGTAATACAGTGTATATTGCTCCTGAATTGCGGTACTCTGACTTCGCCCAGTTCTTTAATATTTTCATTGGCATTATTATCAGCATCTTTATTCTTATCTGCTTTTTCTGCTGCTACGGTTTCGTCAGACATGAATCCATAAGCATCTGTCAAGGATATCACTCTCCCAGTTATACATTTAACTAATATTTTTACCTTAATAAAATAAAAAATACGACATTGTCGTATTTTTTAAAGGATTCATGGCTATTCCTTCCTTATTGCTTCCAGAGCACTGAGATTCATTGCCCGGCGTGCAGGATAAAACCCCGACACAAGTCCGATGATTGTCGTAAACAGCATTGAGCTGACCGAAAGCCATAAAGGTATTATTGAAGGTTTGCTGCCTCCTCCGGCCGGACCAAAGAAGCCCAACAATGCAAAGCCTGCCGTATTAAGCCCGTAGGATACTCCATAGCTCAGCAGCAACCCGATTATTCCTCCCAAAAGGCCTATCATTGCTGCCTCAAAAAGAAACATCCTTTTTATATCTCCCAGAGAAGAGCCGATCACCTTCATGATACCTATCTCTCTTGTGCGTTCATATATAGACATTACCATGGTATTGGTAATTCCAATGGATGCAACCAGAAGGGACACCGCACCTATTGCACCGAGAACGATTCTTATGCTGGCTGTGGTCTTTTGCATTGATTCGAGAATATCGGTCAGGCTGTCTGCAAAAAATCCCATATCCTTTATCTGATTTTTTATGCTTTGTACATCATTTATATCTTTCGCTTTCACTATTATTCTTGAATAACCCTTAATATCCCGGTAATCTCCTGAATTATCATTCTTACTCTTACCCTTGTTGAAATCCTTTACTATTTTTTTAAGCTCGGTAATGTCCATAAACAAGCTGCTGTAATATTCATAGTTTCCTTCCTCAATCAAACCGACTCCATTTATTTTATATGTTTTGGGCTTTTTCTGAGCCGAAGAATCCGCATACATGTATTCCTCTCCATAAGACATATCCAGTGAAAGAGTGATTCTTTCGCCCAATAGGTCTACATCCGGAGTGTTTCTGCCAAATCTTCCCCTTTGCGACGCTTTAGGGTTATATAAGTTATTCTTTACTCCGAAACCGAATACTGCATTCATTTTATCCCCGGCACCCAGCAGCCTTCCTTCCGAGACCTTCAGACCCAGTTTATCCATATGTTCGGGGTTGATTCCATGAAGCTGGACATAGCCGATATATTTGCCAAGCTTTATTTTTCCGTGAGTCTCAATGAAGGGAATTACCGCTTCAACACCATCAATTCTTGTAAAGTCTGACACTGCGGCATCATCCAAATCCCGCTTTTCCGCAGAATTTGCCCTTCCCGCCTCTGCTTCATCATAAATATAGTACATACCTGTATCGGGGGATCTTACATTTATTGAATTAAGGCTTCCCATTCTGGATATTTCACTTTTGAAGCCTTCATTCATGCCTATTCCTATAGAAACCATTATTACAATTGAAGCAGTGCCTATTACAACGCCCATTACAGTAAGCATTGTTCTCATTTTTCTTCTGAGAAGGTTTTTAAAGACTATCCTTACTATATCTATACTATTCATCCAGATCCATGTCCTTCCTTCTCTTGTTTCTGATCAACCTCCTGGCGGTGAAAGCCGCTGCTGCAGCTACTGCGATACATACCCAGAAAAACCAGTTCTTTACGGTATATTTCATTATTTTATCCTTAGTGCTCATGGCAGGAACGGGCATTTCTCCTCCTTGAAAATCAATGGGAGGCATTTCAATGGCATTTATCGAAAATTCCCTTTCATATATGAACTCCTCTCCTGAAGGATCCTCATAGCTGAAAACTACTTTTCCTTTGGCAGGCCCGGGATTCATCGGCGTAATCATTGCCTCATAATAGTCACTGGAGCCTGACTCAAAATTTCCTATGAAGGCTTCTCCGTTTTCAATCTGGAAATCACCCTCAATCTTTATCATCAGGTTGGAAAGCTTTGTCTTTCCTTTATTATAATACTGAAGGCTTACAGGAATAGGCTGACCGATAAATGCTTGCGGCGGGAGCCCGATTTCCGATGCATCCAGCTTGGATTGCTGTATTACAGGAATTCCTATCAGCTCTTCCGCTTTATACTCAGTACCGTCATCATCCTGGTATTCGATATTTGCCGTTATATTGTAGTATTTGGGCTGGGCATCGGGAATAGTGTACATTGTAATGCTTCTTACAGCGGTGCCCTTGGGCTTTATGGCATCAACGAAAAACGTATTGCTGCTTCCCACGGGTGTAAATACCACATTGCCCTCTTTATCCGAATCGATTCCTGTCAGATATATCTTTATATTCTTTACTTCCTTTGTGCTGCTTGTATTCATGAAGGTCAGATCCATGCTGAATTCCTCACCTGCTCTGACCAGCTTCGGTTCAAAATTATAGTTGCTTATTATAATTTTGGGAGTAATCTTACTGTTCCCTCCGTTTACATATACTCCCGCATACTGATTGACGGAATGCTTTGAGCCATCCTTCTCCGCATCTTCATATTCCAGGCTTATCATTATGTTATAATTCTGAGTCTTTGTTTCATTATTGGCATAGAGTACGTATTCCAGCTTCTGCTGTTCTCCCGCAGCCAGGTTCTCAATGATTCTGACATCCGGAGATTTGGATATTATGCCTTCGTCTCCCTTGATCGTCAATTTGACATTCCTTGCGGAGGATTTGCCTTCATTATGAACATCAAAGCTCAGCGTGAAGTTCTCGTTTGCCCTGACTTCTTTCGGCAATACGGAGATATTATTCAGTGCCACATTTGAGCTTTTGGCTTCTCCCCTGACATTTACAAAAAAACTTGAACTGTCGGTATAGCTGTTGTTTCTTTGATCCTTATACTCTATCTTTATTTCCAGGCCATAATTTCCGCTTTCCATAGTGTCGGCAGCTATAAGATCCAAAGTAATATTCTTTTTACCGCTGCCTTCAATACTGTCAAAATACCAGTTGTTAACGCCGCTGTACAGGGTAAACCCGTCTTTATTCAGGCCTTCGATGGAAACCTTGGCATTTCTGGCATCTATACCTCCTACATTGGCCACGTTAAAGCTGACCTGGAATTTTGACCCTGCATTTACAGGATATGCGCTGTGCTTTATGTCCTGGATCATAAGCACCGGTTCATTCTTGCTGTTGGTAACCTTGACATATATCTTGTCATTGCTGGTGAATAAGCTGTTCCTTGAGTTATAATAATTGAATTGTACGTTTATTTCATAGGTCTTCTCCTCGGCATAGGGTTTTACCTTGAGGCTGAAGATCAGACTGTCGCTTTTTTTGGCGTTTAAATTGCCGATTGATTGTACCAGGTTGAGACTGCTTATTTCAAAGGGATTATCGCTGCTGTCCGATAGAGAAAGCTTAACGGTGACATCTTTTGCCGCATATCGGCTTTCATTTGTTACTGTAATGGGTATTTTCATGGTTTCTCCTGCGGCAGCCACAGGAATAGATGAGCTTTCTATAATGAGCTTGGGTTCGTTGTCGGAGCTGCTTACAGGGGGATTGACGCTGTTTTCGTCTATCTCAGAAATTTCCAGATTATATATTAAATCGTATGAATTTAAATCTTTATTTGTGTATATTATTCTAATCGGAAGACTTTTGCCTCCTCCGAGATACTGTAAATTTACGCTGTATGATTCTTCTAGATTCGCAGGCGAAACATCGTGATCTCCTCCCAGCACCTTGAAGTTAGTGCCGGTTTCAATTTTGAATCCAAAGCTGGCTATATCACCTGTGCGATCCTCATCAATTGTAAAATACAGTGTGAAAATGCCCCCGTACAATATACTTGATTCACGAACATCATAAAAAACATTAAAATCATCGTAAACATCTGCCGATACATTTATAGCAGGCAAACCCGCAAATGCTATTACGGCAGCCAAAAAAACAATAAACAGTTTCCTTTTCATATTAACCCCTTCCCGCCTTTTCACTCAGCATATCTATTTTTTCTACGTTTCCGTCTTTTATATATATGACTCGGTTTGCATACCTGGCTATTTCCAGGTCATGAGTCACTATAATGAGTGTTTGCTTGAACTCCTCGGCCATTCCGGTTATCAGGTCCATTATTTCGATGGAGGTCCTGGTATCCAGGTTACCCGTTGGCTCATCCGCATAAACTATCTCAGGATTTGAAATAAAGGCTCTTGCGATACTCACCCGCTGCTGCTGTCCTCCGCTCATCTGAGAGGGCCTGTGATTCATCCGCTCACCCAGGCCGACGGCCTTCAGCAAGGCCTTAGCCTTTTTCTCTCTTGCAGCCTTGGGAACTCCTTTGAATATCAGAGGCAAAGTAACATTTTCCAAAGCAGTAAAGTGTTCAAGCAGATTATAGGATTGAAAAACAAAGCCTATGTATTTTTGACGAAGCTTTGCCAGCTGTTTTTCATTCAGCCTTTCAAGGTTATAATTCTTGATTTTCACTTCTCCCTTTGTTGGTTTTTCAAGACCTGCCATAAGATTCAGAAGGGTTGATTTCCCAGAGCCTGATGTACCCAACAGGCAGCAGGTCTCTTCTTTTTCAATTTCAAAGCTTATGTTGTCAAGGGCTATGACCTTTTCGTTCCCCATCCTGTAAACTTTTCTGACATCTTTAAGCTGTATGATTTTATCCATATAATCCACACTTCCATAAAAAACTGCGTCTTGTGACCTCATCCTAATATTAGACTAAGTTTTTCCTGTTTAGTTTCATTTTTTTGAAATAATCAATTAATACGGGACATTAATATATTAACACAATCTGGCAAAAAAAAGAATTCCTCCGATAACCTTTTGGAAATAGAGGAATTCTATTATATAGCTGAAGCATGGTTCTAAATTGCCGGTTTTCCAAGCTCAAACTCATGATGAAGTGCATTTACGGCAGTATTTGTATTTACGCTTTCTATCAGGCAGGAAATAGTCGTATGGGAGTCGGATGTCTGGAAAACCTGAATATTGTGTTTTGCCAGGGCCCTTATTGCTTTTGCCAATACACCCGGAACCCCGCGCATTTTGTTTCCTATTATCGTCACCTTGCTGCAATTTTTTTTCAACTCATAGTTGTATCCGTATCGGTTCAGCACTGCTTCAAGCTTTTCAACATCATCATCAACAATAATAAACAATTTGAAATCAGGATTCACATTAATCATATCGATGCTGATTCCCTCTGAAGCTATTGCACTGAACAGATGGTTGTCATTCTCATATTCCTTTGCCGAACCGTCAAATAATATTCTTACTCTCGTTCTTCCGCCTACATGGGCTACAGCCGTCAGCACCTTATCACTCTTATCATATCTGTATCTGTGGTTCTTATCGCAATTGGTAATCAATGTGCCTGCTGAGTCTGACATCGTATTCTTTATAAATATCGGCAGGCTGCTTCTCATTGCTACTTCTACTGCCCTGGGATGGATTACTTTTGCGCCGTACTCCGCCATTTGAAAAACTTCATTGTAGTATATGGTATCAATGACTGCAGCATCCGGTACAATACTTGGATCTGCCGTCATTACGCCTTCAACATCCGTATATATCTCAACCGCCTCAGCATTAAGTGCTTCTCCGATTATCGCACCGGTGACATCGCTTCCGCCTCTTCCGAGAGTTGTTATTTCACCATTCTCCGATATGCCCTGAAAGCCTGCAATAACAGGTATAAGCCCCTTATCAATGCATTCTTTTATATAACGGGGCTCCACTCTTAAGACCTCAGCATCACCGAATTTTTCATCGGTTATTATTCCTGATTGTCCGCCTGTCAGCACTATATTTTCATAGCCTCTCTTTTTTATTGTATTGGACAGTACAACACAGGATATTATCTCCCCGCAGGACATGATCATATCCAGCTCCCTGGGATTGTTTTTGACTCCTACGGAGCTTGCAAGGTTTATAAGTGTGTCTGTGGCATAGGGGTCACCTTTTCTTCCTATTGCAGAGACAACAACAACAGGAAAAAATCCTTTCTTCACTGCACTTTCAATTTTGTCAACCACTAATTCCCTTCTTTCCTGAGTTGAAACAGAGGTTCCGCCAAATTTCTGCACAAGTAGCTTCATGTTATTATTCCTCTCTATTTAAGATTTCTCAATTATGATTGGCTGAAGCTGCTTCGTTATTTTATCCAAAGCCTCACAGATAACTGCTTTATTCTCATCCGAAGCCAGCTCCGCAAGCTTGTTCAGTATCAGGTTTATTGAGTCCGCAGCATTTCTTAATTGTAAATTATCGGGAATATCACTGCTGTATACTATTTGATTCCTGGTTTTCTCCAGATTCTTGACAGTATCAAGTATAATCTCATCAGCAGTCAGGTACCTCCTGATAATGTCGGAAATACTCCGGCTCTGCATTGTCTCTTTTTGTTCCAAAGCCTTTATAGTCTTTTCAAGAAGTATCCATCTTTCAATGAAGGAACTGAGCTGCGCATTCTCTTTACTGAGAAGCATCTGCTTTTGAATGGATATATACGGATTATTGTAGCTTGACTCAAATTTTGCTTCAACATATTGACTATAGTAATCGGGGTTATGATTCAATATAAGGTCCGCAAAACAATCCACTATGGTTTTGGATCCGGCGGATTCCTTAATCTTATCCAAAGAATTCAGGTACATATGTATTTCCTTCGGATTATCCATGCCTATCTTTTGAAGAAATCTCAGCAGAATATCCACTCTGCCTATGAAGCAGCCCTCAGGAAGGCTGCCGGATATCTTTTCCCTCAAAAGGGCGGCAAGTTCATAATGATTGTTGAATTGCTGCTCCATGGTAGCTATCCTGTGCTTGAAAGACTTTTGAAGCCTTTCCAATGCTATTTCTCCCGAAAGTACAAGTCCGTTAAGTTCATCCAGTATGTGGAATTCCTCCTCGGAAAGCTTTCCTATCTGAGGCTTGTAGGCAAGGTCATGTTCTACTTCCGCCCATGCGTGCATAAGGGCTGACGCTATCTGTATCTCAACCTGGGCATGTGCGAATCTCTTATTGTTCTCCTCCAGCTTTTCCTCTTTTATCTTTACTCTGTAATGAACAGCATCATAACCTGTGAAGCGTCTTTTGAACGGATTATCCTGCTGCTGCTTCTGCTCCGCATTCGGGAATTTTTTTATTTTTTTGGTAATGAACTCGGATTCAATTAGCCTTCCTATTTCCTCCCTGTCTCCGGGAAAATAGATTGCAATTCTCACTCCTGAAAGATCCACTATATCCCGGTATATCTGTTCGATGCTTTGATATTTTTTGATGGAATTTCTTTTCATCAGCTTATCTTTGAGGCTTTCGGGCTTTTTCGCACGATAGGTTACAATAGCTCTGATCCCGCTTCTGTGTATTATGGTTTCACAAATCATCGCTACCTGGTGGGCCAATTCGTTGTAAAAATCATATTCCTTGGCGTATCTTAACAGAAAGGTATCGATAATACTCATAGGAATTCTCCTTTAACAGGTTATTATATATGCTCCCTTACTAAAATTATAGCAATTCTGCCGAACAGGTACAACATGCGTAAAGTGCGGAATTTCATGCCGCATTTTTTTCAATAAGACACGGGAAAGACACGGGGACGTTTCTCCTGTCCCACTTAAAGTGATACACGCGAAACGTCCCCGTGTCTAAAAATAAGAGCTGCAAGCACTGCCTGCAGCTCCGGTCATCTATTTTAATATATCCGCAAAATCTATTATTATCATATCGTTGCCGATCTTCTTTATTCTTTCCCACGGAATCTCTATATATCTTCTGTCTATGAAAAACGACAATGTCCCTTTGTTTTCAGGAACTATAAGAGACTTTATCTTACCGGTTTCCCCGTCAATCATTAGGTCGCAGTCACCCAAATAGCCCAGCCTTTCACAGTCAGGAAGGGATACAATCTCCTTCCCGCCCAGCTTGCTGAATCTCATAGTACCACCCCATCAATAATTCTATAGTTAATTATATTAATGAAGCGGACGAATATTCCTAATTAATTTACTTACCTGTTGACCCGAAGCCTCCCGAACCTCTTCCGGTGGCTTCCAGCTTGTCTGCCTTTTGAAGCCTAACGTTCAATACAGGCATAAATACTATCTGTGCTATCCTGTCTCCGTTTTTTATTGTATAATCTCTGCTTCCATGATTGATTACGGGGCATATTATCTCGCCGGTATAATCAGAATCTATTACGCCAACACAGTTTGCAAGGGAAATCCCATGTTTGCTGGAAAGGCCGCTTCTTGGAAATACAAAGCCTCCGATACTGCTGTCAGGAATCTGTATTGCTATTCCTGTTTTTACCATTGCAATTTCCCCGGGTTTTATAACGATATCCTCGGAAATGCAAGCACTCAGATCCATGCCGGCAGAGCCTTCCGTTGCGTATTGGGGTATCTTTGGTTCCGGATTTTCATCCGGGCTTGTCCGAATGTATTTTACTATTATATCCTTCATTTCAAATCCTCCCAATTTATGAAAGCAGTTGTCACAGGCTGCTTCAAATCCTTCGCTTATTTGAACAGCTTTCTTATATCCGTGCTGTTTTTCATGTTTCCTATTACCGCAGCACCCATGCTGTCTGTATCGAATATGTGCTTTATGGCACTATTCACGCTATCCATATCAACCTTGTCGATTTTTGCCAATATCTCCGCCGGAGAATATATTATGTCAAGCAAAAGCTCAGATTTGCCTATGGAAATCATTCTTCCGCTGGTGCTTTCCAGGCCGAGTATATAACTGCCCTTAAGCTGCTCTTTGGAATCAAAAAGCTCTTCCTCAGTAATGCCATTGTTCTTTATCAGGTTTATTTCTTCCATGATAAGCTCCGCTACGCTTTTAAGGTTATCAGGCTTTGAACCGGCATAAATTGAGAACAGCCCGCAGTCTTCAAAGGAAGAAGGATAGGAGAATACTGAATACGCAAGCCCCCTGTCCTCTCTTATCTTTTGGAAGAGCCTGGAGCTCATGGCTCCGCCGAAAACATTATTTAAAACCAGCATGGGATAAAATGTATTGCTTTTTATATCTACACCGTTAAAGCCCATACAAAGATGTACCTGTTCAGTATCCTTGTTCTTAAGGGTATACTCAGGCTCAAAGCGGGGCATTACAATATCAGCCGCGGACTTATCAATTTGTTCGGCTTTCTCAAAATACGCCTTTATTCTGTTTACTGCATCCTTATGCTTGAAATTACCCACAACGGAAATGACAATATTCTGAGGGCCATAGTTTTCTTTAAAATATCGGACTATTGTATCCCTGTTAAGATTACCGAGGGATTCCTCAGTTCCGAGAATGGACATTCCCAAAGGATTTCCCGACCATACTGCCTGGCTGAATAGGTCATGTACAAGATCCTCGGGAGAATCTTCATACATGTTTATTTCTTCTATTACTACTCCTCTTTCCTTATCGATTTCTTCGCAGTCAAAGTTGGAATTGAAAAACATGTCCGCCAGAACGTCCAAAGCTATATCAAAATGAGTATCCAGCACTTTCGCATACAAGCATGTGCATTCCTTTGATGTAAACGCATTAAGCTGGCCTCCGAGTTTATCTATACTGTTTGCTATATCCTTTGCCGATCTGTTCTTAGTGCCTTTGAAAAGCATATGCTCAATAAAATGGGAAATACCGTTATTCGCTATACTCTCATATCGTGATCCCACCTTAAACCATAAACCGATGGAGACTGAATTGACATATGGTATTTCCTCAGCAACTATCCTTATTCCATTCTTCAGGGTCTCTTTAAGATACATTATTTACCTCCGGATTTTCGTTTTTTAAAATGTACATCTCATTATATATAAAATGCGGTATTTTTTCAATCGTTTTCTAATACTTCACTTACCGTGGTTATCTCATAGCCGTGGCTCTCCAGATTCTTAATCATTTGGGGCAGTGCATCAATGGTAACCTTGGTCGGATGCATAAGGACAATAGCGCCTTTATGATGTTTGTTTTCCACTCGCTGCAATATCTTTTTGTAATCCCTGGTATTCCAGTCTATTGTATCTATGCTCCACATAATGACCTTGTATCCCAAAGCTTCTGCCGAGCTTACCACAGTATCGTTGATATCACCATAGGGCGGGGCAAACAGAACCGTTTTGTATCCGGTTATTCTTTTTATTATCTCCTCCGTCCTGGATATTTCCTGCTTGTTCGATTCAGGAGTAAGCTTGCTGTGGTATAAGTGCTTATAGCCGTGATTTCCCAACTCATGCCCTGCATTATGTATATTCCGCAGAAGCTCTTCATTTTTTTCCGCCCATTGCCCTCCGATAAAGAAGGTGATTTTTATATCCTTTTCTTCCAGCAGCGTGAGTATCCGGGGCAGGTATTCCTCTCCCCATACCACATTGCAGGCAAAAGCAATCTTTTTATCATCTTCCATTCCTTTATATATCGGATCATAATAATGAAGTGTATTTATGCTGATGGTTCTCAATGCGAATATAAAAAGCAACAGGGCAGCAATTATCAGGAGCATTACTAAGAGTTTTGTCTTACTGATTATTATTATCCTGGATTTCAAGACTATCCCTCCAAAATGAAATATTATAGTTGGTATAATAATTCATATTCAGATAAGAAGTCCAAAATACTTCAATATTCGGCCCCGAGGCCGCATAAAAAAAGCGGCCTTACGGCCGCATGGAATATCTGAAATCATCCTTTCAGCTTAAAAACTACTATTCCTGCAATCATGATTGCTATTCCCAGGAACTTGGTTATATCGAATTTAATAACAGGGCTGCCGAACAGGCCGAAGGAATCAATGACAGTTGCCGCAATAAGCTGCGCAACCAATAGTACTGCTATGCTGTATGTCGCACCAAGAGCTGTAACTGCAGTCATGGCGCTGAATACTATAAGGACTCCCAATACCCCTCCCAGAAGATACAGTTTATTCGCCTCTCCGATTTTTGAGAAGCTTCCGTTTCCGGCAATCATCAATATTATTAATGAAAACGCAAACCCGCTTCCATGTACAAAGGTATTCGTTTCCCAAAAACCTGCCTTTTCTCCCAATCTCGCATTGAATACCTGCTGCATAGCAATAAATATTCCTGCTGAAACTGCAAATAAGATACCTTTCATTATGATACTCCTTAAATCAATTATATCTGTAACAGCTTAAAGCCAGCAGTACAAGGGCAGGAATGTAAAATACCCATATAAAGCTGTTTGCCAAAAGCCATGGCAGTCCTGCCTCCAATACGGCATCAAGCCCGACAAGAACATCGCAGCAAAAGAAGCATATCATTCCCCAAGCGGCCATTCTTGCGTTCATCTGGGGAAGTAAACCGAGTATATTGCAGGCAAGCCCCGCCCATAATGATATACTCAGAATTATTCCGTATAAATAGACTATATTCAAAGTGATGTCCGTTTTGAACAAGTAACCTGACAGAAACGGAAATATTACAGATATAATAATTATTATGCCTGAGACAGCAAGTCTTCTTATTTGTCTACTGCCCGCCCGGGTCAGCTTATATCCTAAGCCTGTACTATTTCTTATAATCAGCAAGGTCTGGCACAGGGCAAACATTCCTACCCCAATTGCCCTTTCCCTGAATAAAAAGGCTGTTTCTCCAAAGACAGCAAATATAAAGGCAGCCTTCATCAGTCTGTTGTCCCTTGGGCTTAATCCATCCCTTCCCGCAGACCAGGCAATTATTGCAGCTATTATCACACATATTCTTTTAAGAAGTGCACCGGGAAATATGTCATAGCTGTAGTCCAGATTCAAAAATCTTGAAAAGTCAAGTGCAATGAAACAAACACATAAGACTGCTGTTACAGACAGCATAAATATTATATAAAGCCGTTTATTGGTTTTCATATTATTCCGCCTGCTGTTTCCTTAAAAATAAGAATCACTATCTATTCTTATTCCGGATATATATATGCTTGATCCTTGAATTACCCGACTCCCTCTCTTCAATCTGAAAGCATTTGAGGCTTTTAACCAGTGGAGTCAGCTTGGAAAAGCCGTAGTTTCTGGCATCGAAATCGGGCTGCTTCTTTGAAATAAGATTGCCTACATCAGCCAGGAAAGCCCAGCCGTTGTCATCGGCAACGTCATTTACGGAATCAGATATCAGCCTTATAATATCATTCCCGATATCCAGAGAACTGCCCTTGTGTTCCTGTTCCACAAGATCATCCTTATGCAGTTCGTTTGTAAATTGTTCACCATTCTTGACCGGTGCATTTATTATCTCAATATATATGAATTTATCGCAGGCTGCAATAAATGCGCTGGGAGTCTTTCTTTCCCCTATTCCGATTACTTTCATGCCGGCTTCACGAAGACGTGTAGCAAGCCTTGTAAAATCGCTGTCGCTTGATACTATGCAGAAGCCGTCAACCTTTTCAGAATACAGAATATCCATTGCATCAATAATCAATGCCGAATCGGAGGAATTTTTTCCTGAGGTATAGCTGTATTGCTGGATTGGTGTTATTGCATTCTCCAATAAGTAATTCTTCCAGCCTGACAGTGAGGAATTGGTCCAATCACCGTATATGCGCTTCAGGGTAGGAGTGCCGTATTTGGCTACCTCTGCAAGAATCCCCCTTATATTCTTGTACGGGATGTTCTCTGCATCTATAAGTACTGCAAATCTTAATTCTGATGTATTTTGCATCCTCATTCTCCCTTCATAACTGTTATTGCCCATTTGGCGGCACGCTCAAGCTCTCCGTCCTTCAGCGGCCCTTCATTATCCTTTACGAAAAAACCTTCGGGAGGGAGCACCAGGTTCCCACCTTTTTTCTGCATCTTATCGGCTATTGGTTTTGCCGCATAACCGAATATCCTTACGAATCCGTTAAGAATGCGGGAATTCACATCTTCCGTATTGACCCTGGTGTCAAATGCTGCAACGTTTATTCCTTTGAGTCCGTTGGAAGGAATCTGTATCAGGAAATCAACAATTGCCTTTGTCGGCTTGAATGCTCTGGTGGGCGAACCGACGATCAGCAAACCTGTTCCCTGAAGCTGTTCAAGCTTCGCTTCGCTTACCTTCACAACCTCAGTGCTTGTCAAATCCGCAAGTGAATCGCCGATTGCTTTGGCAATCTGTTCAGTATTGCCAAAAACAGAATCATATACTATCAAAGCCTTCACTGAGCTATCCCCCCTGTATATAAAATTTGGCCTTTCCTCTATATATTACTAATAGTATCACTTTTATGCCGGTTTTTGAATGTTTTATTCACCTATTATCTTGACCAGCACTCTTTTTTCACGTTTCCCGTCAAACTCCCCGTAAAATATCTGTTCCCATGTGCCGAAATCAAGCTTTCCGTCAGTAACGGCCGCTATCACCTCACGCCCCATCAATTGACGTTTAAGGTGTGCATCGGCATTATCCTCAAAACCGTTATGTCTGTATTGACTGTGGGGTTTTTCGGGAGCAAGGGTTTCCAGCCATTTTTCAAAATCCTGATGCAGTCCCGATTCATCGTCATTAATAAATACACTTGCGGTAATATGCATCGGATTTACCAGTACAAGCCCCTCCTTTATCCCGCTTTCATTTATGCAGGCTTGTACTTCTCTGGTTATGTTTACATAGCCCCTGCGTACAGGCAGTTTAAAATACAATTCTTTTCGAAACGATTTCATCTTATATACCATCCTTTGTATGAATTCATTGCAGCTCCGGAAACCAGATGCTTATTTCCCGTTGGGCGCTTTCTACACTGTCTGAAGCATGAACGGAATTTTCAGTTTTTGATATCCCAAATCTGCCTCTTATACTTTCCTTATCTGCTTCTGCCGGATCTGTCGCCCCGTTTATTTTTCGCACCCTCTCTATGGCATTATCCCCTTCTGCGATTAATACACATACTTCTCCTCTTGTTATGTACTCGATTAATCCCGTGAAAAAGCTTTTTCCTTTATGTTCCGAATAATGAGACTCTGCTGTTTCCACGGAAGGCTTAAGGATTTTAATTGAGGATATATGCAGGCCTTCCTGCTCATAGACGGAGATTATTTTTCCCATCAATTTTCTCTCCATAGCATCCGGCTTAATAATCACAAGCGTTCTTTCCAAAATCTCACCCTTTCTGCTCCTTATTCAATATAAAGTTCATGAACATGCTATCTTCCGAGAATGGAGAAAAATTATAGTCACCCAAGATTTCTTTTATTTTAAGGCCGGCTTTTGAAGCCATTTCTATGAAATCCTCTTTGCTTATGAGTGAAAAACAAATATCCATGCAGCGTTTTTCTATTAATTTATTATCTTTGCCATATATCTCATAAAATTGTATGCCGGTTACATTCTTGGTTTTTTCGTTATAGACATTATAACTGGAAACTACCAAGCTTTTGTTTTCATCAATCTGAAATTTCCCCAAAACCCTTAATAATCCGTCAGCGGTTTTTTTCCTGTATTCCGGATTGTACAAGGTACAAACAAATGTTCCTCCGTTATCCAAGTGTTTGTATATCTTCTCAAGAGCCTGTTCCTGTCTTATGCTATCGGATATTTCCGAAAATGAGTTAAACGGAATGATGATTAATTTATATTTATCTTTAAGATTAAGATTACAAACATCCTGGCACTCTATCTCAGGAGTAATATTAAGCTCTCCTGCCTTTTTTTTCAATACATTCAGCATTTCTTCAGAATAGTCCACACATGTGAGTTCAATGTTTTCCATAAGCAAAGGCAGCGATACCCGGCCTGTGCCGCACATAAGTTCCAGGCATTTTCCATTGCATTCCTTTGACAATTTTCTAAAGAAATCTATGTCAAAGTCTACAGTGACATAAGAGTCATATAAATCTGCCACAGAATCAAAATCAATGCTTTTCATAAGAACCCCCTGTAATTTTCTTTTACGTCAGTCCCCCGATTATACCATACTCAGCTTTTCAATTGCCTGCTCTTCATTGGACAAGAAAAATATGTCCCTTCCATTATTGCTCTCATAAATGAAGTCTTTCAGGCTTTTACTTGAATAAACCGAGAAATCACCTACTATTGCTATTTTAATGTGGTAATTTATGAACTTCTGCAATACCTCCCCTGCGAGTCTTGTTTTCAGGTCAAAAAAGTCCTCGATTATTGCTGATTTATTGATAATAATACGATTACAGCCTGTTTCATAGTTAATATTCACTGCAAAATCTAATGATGACTGAACATCATTTATCAGTATCTCATTACTTCTTATAATTGCAATTTCTATATTGTTTTCTTTTACTACGGTTATTTCCATGTTAATACTCCTTTCCATCAATGCGCAGCACAGGATTCAGACTTCTTATATAAGACAATCTATAAATACTTATAACATATTTCGTTATAGCCGGTATAGTTATTCTTCTTCCAAAAGGACTGTGCTAAATAATTGTCTATTGATACAGTACACTCGGCTCTATAAATGCCTTGATCCTTGAACCATTCTTCCGCTTTTTCGAGTAACAGTTTTCCTATTCCCTGTTTTCGTTCTTTTTCATTAACACCTAATTCTGTTATGACTCCGATTACACCTTCATGATATACCGGGGGTAAAGAATTTATTTCGGCAAACAAATAACCAACTAATTTATCTTGCCTTTCGCACACAAAGATAGCTTTATTCTGATCTTTCATGTTTTCTTCAATATAGCTTTGATATATCGATTTTGCATTATCTTTCAAGCTGTAAATATCATTTACATTTACATGAAAAACCATCATCTCATACCATAAGTCAATAATATTGCTTATATCATTTAAATCAGCTTTCCTGACGAGCATTTTGATCACTCCATTCAAATAATTCCGGGAAACATACTATATCGCTGCAGCATATATACGAGAACTGTCTCCCCATGGATGATAGCCTGTACCAATATACCTGAATCCATACTTTTCATAGTATCCGAAATGGTCTGTGCATAGGTATAAGTGAGAAAAGCCTCCCGCCTTTGCGTCTATCTTTGACTGCTCTAACAGAAGGGAACCATAGGCATTTCCCCTGTATTCCTCCTCAATGAATAAAGCACAAACCCAAGGGTATAAATCCATACGGCTGATAAAATCGTTAGTTATAAGACCTGCGCAGCCGATTATTCTATCATTATCCATCAACAGATACCATTGAGGCAATGGACTCGGTGCAGTAATACAATTTGTTATGCAGTCATCATAGACCTTCATGCTGTCTGGAGATGCCCATTTGCTCTGAAAGTATTTAATTGCCCTGTCTTTATATTCAGGAGACTTTCTTATAGATATGACTTCCATTTCATTCACGCCTTTCTGCTATGCAAATATCTATCAAAGGACCTATTTGCTTGTCCATATACACAACATCCTCTCTTTAGTAAAGGTATATACTAAAGCTTATTTTTATATTTTTTTACCAATATAGAAAACATATCCGTAATACTGCTTGTATTTAGAATATAACTCCTCTTCATATTTCATATATTCAACAAAGGCCTCTGCGGCTTTATTCCCGGCATTTCTTTCCAAGAATGCATTTTGTATTGCTTTCTGTGGAATAAAATAAGTATCCGTCCAGCATTCTTCAGGCAATGTAAATGCAGCGACAAAACTATAGCCGGTCTTTTGCATTATTGAAATATTATGTCCTATTGTG
>JAKJBT010000063.1 GCA_022706865.1 Bacillota bacterium | reverse complement strand
GGGGACGTTTCTCTTGTCCCGCTTGCGGGACAAGAGAAACGTCCCCTCATATTTGATTATACTATTTCTTGAATTCTTCCATACAAGCCGGACAAATGTTCTTGCCCTTGTACTGAACTACGTCTTTTGCGTTTCCGCAGAATATGCATGCCGGCTCACATTTCTTCAGTATGATGTGCTCACCGTCAACGTATATCTCTAAGGAGTCCTTTTCCTCGATGTTAAGAGTCCTCCTCAATTCTATCGGGATAACAACTCTACCTAATTCGTCGACCTTTCTTACAATTCCTGTAGATTTCATATACTCTCCTCCTTTTACATTATACAACAAATTTCGACAATTTCTACTATGATTAAATGTTAACATTTATGACAATAAAAGTCAATAGCGTATGACAAATAAAATAATAATCATTATTTATTATTTCTACTATGGCTTAAGCCCATGTGCTGCAAGCTTTGAGGATTTATAGGAATATTTTTTGCGGGCCTGCGAATGATATATACTGGCACAAAAATGTTAATAAGCTATAGGAGTGAAAAGAATAATGGAAGGAAATACCAATACATATCATATCGATTCCGATCCACCTCCTGAGTCATTTTGGATGGCGTCAACTGCCAATACCAATTATCCGGCTCTGGAGAATGATATCAAAGTGGATGTTGCAATAGTAGGAGGTGGTATAACAGGAATAACCTCAGGGTATATGCTGAAAAAAGAAGGCTTGAGTGTAGCTGTAATCGAAGCTGACAGAATCATTCAGGGTACGACGGGACATACAACGGCAAAAATTACTTCGCAGCACGATCTGATATACAGCAAGATAAAGAATTATATGGGAGAGGAAAAAGCAAAGCAATATGCTGATGCAAATGAAACGGCAATCCGAACTATTTCAGATTTGATAGAACAAGAGAAAATAGACTGTGATTTCCATAAGGAGCCGGCTTATGTCGTTACATTGATGGATTCATATGTTCAGCAGATAGCAGATGAGGCAAATACTGCAGCCGGTTTAGGAATAAAATCATCATTTATAGAAGACACTCCCCTCCCTTTTAAGGTTAAAGGGGCTGTGAAATTTGATGATCAGGCGCGGTTTCATCCGCGCAAGTACCTGCTGACTCTTGCAAAGAAGGTAGACGGGGGCGGCAGTTTTATATTTGAACAAACAAGGGTAGTAGATATTAATAGAGGGAACCCCTGTATCCTTGTTACCAACCTTGGGAAAAAGGTAACAGCTGATAATGTTATTATTGCTTCCCATTTTCCGTGCTTTGACGGCATGGGCTTTTATTTCGCCCGGATGTATCCGGATAGATCCTATGCTGTTGCGGTAAGGGCGAAGGAAAAATTCCCCGGGGGTATGTATATTACTGCGGAAGACCCCGGCAGGTCATTGCGCTCCCAGGAGTACCAAGGCGGTGAGCTTATTATTGTTTCAGGGGAGCATCACAAGACAGCTCACGGAACGAATCTTCATAGTCATTATGAAAACCTGTTGGAATTTGCGAAGAAGCATTATGATGTGCAGGAGCTGCTTTTCAGATGGTCAACTCAGGATTACACCACTCTTGATAAAGTACCTTATGTGGGAAGGCTGACCTCCAAGGATCAAAATATATATGTGGCAACGGGCTTCAGAAAGTGGGGAATGACAAACGGCACAGCTTCGGCAATGATATTAAAGGATTTGATTCTTAATGGAAGGAATCCATGGGCTGAGGTTTATGACCCCTCGAGGTTTGTTCTGAATCCTTCAATAACAAGTTTTATATCAATAAATGCAGATGTTGCGGCCAATTTAGCATCAGGGAAACTGAAGCCTGTGCCGGAGGATATAGAGATTGAAAAGAGAGAGGCTGCAATTGTTGATATTGAAGGGAACAAAATGGGAATATACCGTGATAAGAAGGGACAGCTTCATACGGTAGACACTACCTGCACTCATTTGGGCTGCGAATTGAAATGGAATGATGCGGAAAGGTCCTGGGACTGCCCGTGCCATGGTTCCAGATTCACATATGAGGGAGAAATTATTGAAGGCCCTGCAATTAATGAATTGCAGCATGACAGTAATGAAAAGAACAAGATTGATCCTAATATTGTATAATTCTTCATCACCCCTGCTTCCTTCTAAAAAATAAAAAGTGTGTTTTCTTTTTAAAAAAATAAAGGAAATTTGTAACAAGTGTAGAAGTATATTACAGATAGCTACTGCTGAGGGAGGTTTGGGCAATGGGAGAACTGACCTTGGGACTTGTTCAGATGAGATGCCAGAAAGGAGCAATAGAGTATAACATAATAAGCATGTATAAATATCTTGAGGAATGCAGAAAAAAAGGTGTTGACATAGTATGTTTTCCTGAAATGAACATCAGCGGCTGTATTAATCCGCTAAAATACTCTAATGCTCTGCTTTCCATGTTTCATCCCTCAATTCAGCGTATTGCCGATATGAGCTTCTTATATCAGACAATCATTGTTGCAGGTTTTGCAGAAAAGAACTACGAGGGAAAGCCCTACATAACTCAGTTTGTAGCAAAAGACGGCAGGATAGAAGGCTGCTACAGGAAAAGAACTCTGCGGGGTGATCAGTCGAAATGGTTCAGTCCGGGGACTAAGCCATTCATGTTTAAATATTCAGGATATAATTTTGGACTGGCAATAAGCCAGGATATTTACGATGACAGAATTTTTAAAGAGTATGCCAAGCAGGGTGCCAGCTTGGTTTTTGAAAGTGCCGCACCCGGATTATCAGGTGGACAAGGTGTCAGAGATTGGGAGCCTGACTTCAGCTGTTGGAAGAACGAATGCAAGAGCAAACTGGGCAAATATGCAGCAGAGGATGGAATTTTCATAGCAGCGGCAACCCAGACAGGTCGTACTTGCGATGAGGATTTCCCGGGAGGGGGTTATGTCTTTGCTCCCGACGGTAAATGCATATATGAAACGGGGGATAGGGAGGAAGGCATGCTTGTTGCCAAAATACAGTTAAATTAAACCACATAAAACAATCATATCCGCCATACATTTTATTATCAATAAATGTATGGCGGTGTTTTTTTAATGATCAATAAGCTCTGGTTCTATATGATAGCCATAGCTGTTGCTTTTGCAGTGACAGGAAGAAGGCTTGAAATTCTTACTGAGGAGATATTTTCCTCTCTCAGCGCTGCTGTTGAACTTGGAATTGGGCTTCTGGGAGGCATGATGCTTTGGTGCGGGGTCTTGAAGGTGGCTGAAAAATCAGGATTGGTGGATAAGATATCTGATCTTATCAGGCCTCTTATGAAGCTGCTCTTCAGGGGGATACCTCCCAAAAGTGCTGCAATGGGAGCTATGATAATGAATATAACCTCTAATATGCTTGGACTCGGAAATGCGGCTACTCCCATGGGACTGAAGGCAATGCAGGAGCTGCAGCAGCTGAACCCCAGAAAGGATACCGCGACTAATGCGATGTGCCTTTTTCTGGTAGTGAACGCAGAGCCTATACAGATATTGCCGGCAACGGTTCTATCCCTCAGAGCGTCTGTAGGTTCGGCAAATCCGGGAATTATCATACTCCCGGCAATTGTTTCATCCTTTGCAGCTGTTTCTGCAGGGGTGATAACCTGCAAACTGCTTGAGAAAACATATGGAGGCGGGCGATGAACTTTATTATCCCGATTATCATACTGCTTATACTTATCTACGGATATCTCAATGGAGTTAAGGTATATGATGCATTCATTGAGGGGGCAGGGGAAGGGCTTCTGATAACCTTCAGGATACTGCCTTATATAGGAGCAATGCTTCTTGCGGTGGGAATGCTGAGGAGCTCCGGCGGGCTGGATTTCATGCTTTATGTTTTGAGGCCTTTGACCTCGGCAGCCGGAATACCTGAAGAGGTAGTACCGCTTATTATTATGAAACCCCTGTCAGGAAGCGGCGCATTGGGAATACTTGCGGATATATTGAGAAGAAGCGGTGCGGACAACTATGCGGGGGTACTGGCAAGTATAATAATGAGCAGTACTGAGACGATTTTTTATACAATTACCGTATATTTTGGTTCAATAGGGATAAAAAATATACGTCACACACTGGCAGCAGCTGTGATTGCAGATATGGCAGGACTGGCAGCAGCGGTAATTCTGTGCAGATTCATATTGTTTTAGCTTTCAAATAATGAATACTGCAGGATATGCGGGATTATAATATTATATATTGACACTCCCCAAATATTGTTGTATATTTTTATCAAATAATTAAAACTATAAAAGTAATGATGGGAAGAGTAAGTTGGCATAATTGTCAAAGAGAGCCGGGAAAGGTGAGAGCCGGTACATAAAACCAACCCAACATGGCCCCTGAACTGCGCAGGTGAGGTATTTGCTTAGCTTGTGCCGGTAAGCTGACGTTATACAGCACAGTGATAAAACCTTTGTTTGGTGAGTCACTTAGTGAGTTTCCTGCCGTGAGGCAGGGAAGAATCAGGGTGGTAACACGAGCAGCTCTCGTCCCTTTATGGGATGGGGCTTTTTTATTTTAAAGGAGGAATTTCTATGGCAGACAAAAAGACGTACTATATCACTACGCCGATATATTATCCCAGTGATAAGCTGCATATCGGCCACACCTATACTACTGTTGCAGCTGATGCTGCAGCCAGGTTCAAGAGGATGTTGGGCTATGATGTTATGTTCCTTACCGGAACTGATGAGCATGGGCAGAAGATCCAGAGAAAAGCGGAGGAAAAGGGTGTAACTCCTAAGCAATATGTTGATGAAGTGGTAGCCGGCATAAAGGATCTTTGGAAACTGATGCAGATAAGCAATGACAGGTTTATAAGGACCACCGACAAGCAGCATGAGGAAGCGGTGCAGAAGATATTCAAAAAACTCTATGACCAGGGAGATATTTATAAAAGTGAGTATGAGGGCTGGTATTGTACTCCCTGCGAATCTTTCTGGACAGAAAGGCAGTTGGTTGACGGCAAATGCCCCGACTGCGGAAGGGAAGTCGAGCTGACAAAGGAGGAAAGCTATTTCTTCAAGCTTTCCAAGTATCAGGACAGACTCATAAAGCATATTGAAGAAAACCCTGATTTTATACAGCCTCAAACCAGACAGAACGAAATGCTGAATAACTTCTTAAGACCGGGACTGGATGATCTTTGTGTCTCCAGAACATCCTTTAATTGGGGAATACCAGTCACCTTCGATGAAAAACACGTTATATATGTGTGGATAGATGCCTTGTCAAACTATGCCACGGCACTCGGGTTCCTAAGTGATGATGACTCAGATTACAAGAGGTATTGGCCTGCAGATGTCCACCTTGTTGGAAAGGAAATAGTCAGGTTCCATACAATTATCTGGCCTATTATGCTGATGGCTTTGGGAGAACCTGTTCCCAAGCAGGTGTTCGGCCATGGCTGGCTGATACTTGAAGGCGGAAAGATGTCAAAATCAAAAGGAAATGTTGTGGATCCTGTGATACTTGTGGAAAAATACGGGGTTGATGCAATAAGATACTTCCTGCTCAGGGAAGTTCCCTTTGGTTCTGACGGAGTATATTCTGAGGAAGCCCTTGTGAACAGGATGAACTCTGATCTGGCCAATGATCTGGGGAATCTGCTTTCCAGGACTATTACAATGATAGATAAGTATTTTGAAGGAGTCATCCCGGCTATTAAGAATTCAGGAGATCCATTGGATGCGGATCTCATCAAACTGGCTGAAGAGACTTCTTCAAAGGTTGAGGAGTTAATGGATAAACTGCTGTTCTCCAATGCATTAACTGAGATATGGAAACTGATAGGAAGGGCTAACAAGTATATTGATGAAACAATGCCTTGGGTGCTTGCCAGGGATGAGTCAAAAAAAGAAAGGCTTGCAGAGGTTCTGTATAATCTTGCTGAAGTATTAAGAATAATTGGAGTGCTTATCAGCCCCTACATGCCCAATACTCCCGCAAAGATATTCCAACAGCTTGGTATAGCGGATGAAGCCTTGAAGACCTGGGAAAGTATAAAGAGCTTTGGGGAATTAAAGGCAGGAACGATTGTAAACAAAGGCGAAATAATATTCCCAAGGGTTGACTTTGAACCGAAAGAACCTTCGGCAGCAGCTGAACCGGTATCCGGGAAGGATAAAAATAAAAATACTGCCCAGGAAATACAGAAAGAGGATAATTATATTACAATAGATGATTTCGCGAAGATTGACCTGAGGGTTGCAAAGGTATTGGAGTGTGAGAAGGTTGAAGGTTCCGACAAGCTGCTGAAGCTGCAGCTTGAAGTGGGCAGTGAAAAGCGTCAGGTAGTTTCCGGCATATCCAAATATTATAAACCGGAAGACTTGATAGGCAAGAGTGTAGTACTGGTAGCAAATCTCAAACCTGTTAAGCTAAGGGGAGTGGAATCCAACGGGATGATACTGGCAGCTGATACCGGTGATTCTGTTGTAGTGGTTACACCGCTTTCAGAAATACCATCAGGTTCTAAAGTACGATAATTTAGCAGGTACGGGGTTACGAGGTACGGGGTACGGGGTACGAGAAAAGTCCGAGTATTCCCTTTACACGTAACCCTGTTTCCTTTAGTGTATTATTTAAGAACAAAAAGGAAGTGAGACACAAATGCTTTTTGATACACATGCCCACCTGGATGATGACAGATTCGACAAGGACAGGGATGAAACAATAATGCAGTGCCAACGGGACGGGGTAGAATTGATCCTGAACGCAGGAAGCAATATTGAGACTTCGGTTAAGGCAATTGCATTGGCAAAAAAGTATGAGTTCATATATGCAGCAGTGGGGGTTCATCCCCACGATGCTGCAGAAATGGATGAAGAGACGGCAGGAGTGCTTGCTGCTCTTGCCGGGAACAAGAAAGTAAGGGCGATAGGAGAAATCGGACTGGATTATCACTATGATTTTTCCCCCAGGGACGTGCAGAAGCAGAGGTTTGTTGAGCAGATAGACCTTGCGAGGCAGTTGAAGCTCCCGGTTATAGTACATGACAGGGAAGCCCACGGGGACGTAATGGATATATTCAAGAAAACCCGTATTAAAGAAGTAGGTGGAGTTCTGCACAGCTTTTCCGGCAGTGCGGAAATGGCATTGGAGTGTATTAAGCTGGGGCTGTATATCTCCATAAGCGGCCCGGTAACTTTTGAAAACGCAAGAAAAACAGTTGAGGCGGTGAAGCAGGTTCCTCTTGATATGCTGCTTATCGAAACCGACAGTCCTTATCTTACCCCTGTGCCTTACAGGGGCAAAAGGAATTATCCCGGTTATGTCAGGTTTGTAGCGGAGAAGATAGCTGAAATCAAGGGCATATCCTTTGAGGAAGTGGCCCGGCAGACTTTGGAAAACGGGAAACGCCTCTTCAGAATATAAGAATGATGCGGCGTGAGACATGTGAGACATGGGGACGTTTCCCGTGTCTCACGCCGCATTATTCATATATTGCCTAAATTCCCCTCATATAGTAAAATTAGCATATATAGCATATTAAGAAGCTAATTTGCATAAACATATGTAATGTTTTTCATATTGAGCTTATTTTTTTATAAACAATATTCCGAAGCATTATCAAACCTTCCGGGGGTACTGTTATGATTACTTATGAAATCAACGATGCCCTTTATATTAATATTACCAACAGGTGTACAAACAACTGCGGTTTTTGTATAAGGAATCATCCTGAAGGTTTTGGATTTGATCTTTGGCTCCGGAAAGAACCCGCTATTGAGGAAATAATGGCGGACCTGGAGAACCTGGAGCTTTATAATGAAGTGGTGTTCTGCGGTTACGGAGAGCCATTGGTACGATACAGGGAAGTAATCGAGATATGCAGGCATATAAAGCAAAAGGGAGTCAGAACAAGGATAAATACCAACGGACAGGCAAATTTAATATGGAACAGGAACATTATTCCTGAGCTTACAGGACTGGTGGATTCAATATCTATAAGTCTGAATGCAAAAAATGCGGAGGACTATGTGAAGCTTTGCCGGCCGGAATATGGGGAGGCGGCTTACGATGCAGTATTGGATTTTGCGAGAGAATGCATAAAATATATTCCTGAGGTTTGGCTTACTGTTGTTGATGTGATTTCGGCCTACGATATTGAGGTATGCAGAGGGATAGCAGAAGGCATTGGTGCAGGCTTCAGGGTCAGGCACTATTGTTAGGCAGTGTTTTGATGAATAAAATGCTTTATAACGGCAAATATATATATGAATGATAATATTCCCCAATTTACCAGAGATTGTATAAATGCTCCATAGAAAAGGCAAATTTGACAATGGAAGCAAATAAAGGTAAAATAAAAATACTTGCGTGCCGGGATCAAATGGCATATTATACCATTTGATTCGAGGCGGAATCGGCAAGTAAACCGGATGTCAAGGCAAAATCAAGATAGACATTCGGTTAAACAAAAAGGAGGTTGAACGATGAAAATAAACTTGAAGGATTTCAAGAGTTTATTTTCAATCAAGCTTATTGCTGTCGCTGCAATATGTTTGATACTCGCTGCATCTTATGTCTACAGTGCGATGAAAAAAGAAATTACAATTGAAGATATTGAAGGAGTAAAAGTTGTAAGTACCTTTAAGGATACTGTATCCGATGTGCTGGAAGAAAATAATATACAAATGATACCACAGGATAAGATAAACCTGGATATGACGGAAAAGCTTAAAGACGGAACATACATAAAAATATCCAGGGCAAAGAAGGTTACAATTAATTCAGATGGTAAGGATATTGTTATCCTGACTACTGCTCCTGATGTGAAAAGTGCCTTAGGGGAAGTTCAGATAAAGCTGGGGGAGAAAGACAAGGTTTCACCTGATTTGGATGCTGCAATTGCGGGAGATACAACAATTGCAGTTACAAGAGTCGAAGAGAGAATTGTAAAGCAAGAGATGAAAATGGACTTTACCAATGAAGTGAGAAAAAGCGACGACCTTGACAAAGGCTTAGCACGGGTTATAAAAAAAGGCAGCCCGGGATTAAAAGAACTGTCAATAAAGGTTATATTCGAGAATGGTAAGGAAGTTAAACGGGAAATTGCAGAAGAAAAGGTGCTTAAAGAGCCTGTGAACGGCATTATTGAGGAAGGAGCCAGAACTACCTTTGTATCTTCAAGAGGGCAGGTTACCAGATTTGTAAGAGCTCTGAAGATGACTGCAACAGCTTATGATGCGACCTTTGAAAGCTGCGGCAAGCATCCGGATCACCCTCAATACGGTATCACCTATTCAGGTTTAAGAGTAAGGCCCGGTATCGTTGCCGTTGATCCCAAGGTGATTCCTCTGGGGACATATCTCTATGTGGAAGGGTATGGAGAAGCCCTTGCAGCTGACATAGGCAGTGCTATAAAAGGAAACAGGATTGACTTGTATTATGAATCCCCGGCAGATGTAGCGAAATATGGAAAAAGAACTGTAAAGGTATATGTGCTTGATAAGCAAAGATACAAATTCTAAAGAATGCGGCATAAGCCGCATTTTTATTGCGAGGTATTGCAATGCTAAAGGAAACAATTGTGGTTGAAGGCAAGAATGATGCTGCCGCAGTTAGGCGGGCAGTGGAAGCAGATATAATAATTACCAGTGGTTTTGGTATAAACGGAAGTATACTGGAAAGGATAAGGACTGCTCAGGAGAGGCACGGAGTGATTGTTCTTACCGATCCCGATTTTATGGGAGAGAAGATAAGGAAGACAATTTCCGATAA
>JAKJBT010000062.1 GCA_022706865.1 Bacillota bacterium | reverse complement strand
AACGCCTATCATCTCCGGTTGATAGTCCGGATTTTCATCAGCGAGCTTATGTGCTGAGCAAATAATTGCTTCTATTATTTTATCTCCTGAGGTTTCAGTACAGGCACAGCGCTTTTTTGCATATATCGCACCCTTCTCATTCAAAAGCCCTACCGCGTATTTCGATCCTCCGATGTCTATAGCAAGTATCGCCCGTTTCATTGCATCATACCTTAAGTGCCGCATCGAAGCTGATATCCGAGGGTACGAAATTAATTTTCCTGGCAAATTCATATGCTTCCCTGACTCCAAAGGTGCGCTCCATGCCGCTGTCCTCCCACTCGACGGAGAGGGGGCCGTGATAGCCAATACGGTTCAGTTCACGGATTATACTGTCAAAATCTATATTTCCATGTCCAAGGGATACGAAATTCCACCCTCTGCGGGTATCGCCGAAATCAATATGGCTGCCCAATATGCCTGCCTTGCCGTCTAATTTTACCTTTACATCCTTCATATGAACATGATATATCCTGTCTGCGAAATCCCGAAGGAAAATACATGGGTCCACTCCCTGCCACAGGAGATGAGACGGGTCAAAATTAAGGCCGAGGGTAGGCCGATATTCAAATATCTTGAAAAGTTTTTCCGCACTGTAATAGTCAAAAGCAATTTCGGTAGGATGAACTTCCAGTGCAAATTTTACATCACATTCATCAAAAGCATCAAATATAGGGGACCAAAGCTCTTTTATAGTATTAAAACCTTCATCCACAAGCTTTTGCGGCGTCTGCGGGAAAGAATACCAATAGGCCCAGATAGGTGAGCCCATGAAGCATGTGACAATCTTTACACCAAGCTTTTGCGCTGCACGGGCTATATGCTTCATTTCCTGAATTGCCCAGGCACGTATTTCATCCGGCTTCCCCGAAAGCTCACCAGGTACAAAGTTATCCAAGCGGGGATCCCAGTTGTCTCCTACACATTGGCCTACAAGGTGTGCGCTCAGCGCCCATACCGAAAGATTGTACCTCGACAGGGTATCCTTGAATTCCGAAGCATATGCGTCATCGTAAAGTGCCTTGCGGACGTCCAGATGTGCATGGTAGGCAACCTCTATCCCCTCATAACCTATTGAACTTGCCAGTTTGCAAAGCTCCTCAAGGGAAATATCTCCGAATTGCCCTGAGGCTAATGTAATTGGCCGTTTCATAATCATAATGCTATTTCACATCCTCACTTTTTCCTGATATTGCAGAGCGCTCATTGGCAAAAATAACTTTCATTGCATGCATCGCGCTCTCTCCGCTTATTTCCGGCGGGGTACCGGTGACGATACTGTTCACGAATGCATCTATTACTCCTGTCGAAGTACGCCTGCCGCTTGTCTGCTCCTTGTTTGAAGTAAGCAGGTCAAGCTCATAGGGAATCACTTCTCCATTGCGCTTTTCAACAATAAGTGAATATTTCGGGTGGTCATACATACGTATGACTCCGCCTTCACAGTACAGCCTTGTGGAATTGTCCTCACTGCCGTAATTGGTCCAGCTCACATGCATCATGCCGACTGCACCGCTTTCCAGAGTATAAATGCAAAATGCATTATCGTCGACAGTAATAGGTGTACCTTCCGGAAACTTCTTGTCTAATGTTGCAACAACAGCTGATGTTTTGACTATCTTTTGCCCTGTAAGATAATATATAAGGTCAGTTTTGTGCACGCCAAGATCAGCCATTGCACCTAAGGAAGCTATACGCTTGTCGAAAAACCATGAGCTCCTGCTGCCCGTCCAGCCCTCGGGACCCGGATGGCAGAACTTTGTCTGGAATGCTATGACTCTGCCCAACTCACCGCCGTCCAATATTTCCTTTGCTTTTACATGAGCTTTTGCAAGGCGCTGGTTCAATCCTATCATAAGAAATCTTCCCGCTTTTTCAGCCTCCCTCACCATAGACTCACAATCCTCAAGGGTAGTTGCCATGGGTTTTTCACAAAGTACATGCTTACCCGCCCGCAGTGCCTGTATGGAAACTGGCGCATGATATATATTTGCCAGGCATACGCTTACTGCATCAACATCAGAAGCCAGAAGCTCCTCAACAGAATCATATGCATTGCCGCCATACCGCTCCGCCATCTTCTGCGCCTTACCCGGTGTAACACTGTAGAAGGCTGTAATCCTACAGTCCGGATTTTCACTGTATTCCGGGGCATGACGCACTTCAGCAATCTTACCGCATCCTATAATACCTATTCTTATCATCCCTATTCTCCTTTCCATTGATAATCTTCAAAAGTATTATGCGGCAGTTTTAATTGCGGAGCCTTCTGTTCTGAAGGTTCTGCATCAATACCGCTATCACGATTATAGCGGCGCTTATTGCACCATTAAGGTAGGTGGAAACATCTGCCGCTGTCAATATATTGCTTATCAGCTTAAACATGAGCACACCCATGAATGTACCCATAATCTTGCCTCTTCCTCCGCTCATGGAGGTGCCGCCGATAGCAACTGCCGCAATTGCATCCATCTCGTAGTTGAACGCTGCAGATGCTGCCGCAACAGCAGTCATGCGCGATGCATAAATAACAGCCACAATACCGCACATCATACCTGTTATGATAAATGCAGAGGCCTTCACCAGGTCGACATTTATGCCCGAGAGCCTTGCGGAGGTTTCGTTGCTTCCTACCGCATAAATGTGCTTGCCCAGCTTTGTTTGAGTCATAATAATATGAAAAATCACACCTGCGGCACAAAATATAAGCATCAGGTATGGGATTTTAAAGCTTTCGGTAATCTGTACGCCTCCTACTGCCAATATCCGAAAGGAATCAAAATGCTCCTTGTCAACAGTGAAAGGGCCACCAGATCCAAAATGATTTATGATGGACCGGCAGGCACCCTGCATAGCCATTGTAGCTATCATCGCAGGCATACCTCCCTTGGTAACCAGAAGGCCGTTTATTCCCCCGATAAAAAGCCCGGAAATTACGCAGAACAGCAGCATTATTAAAGCACTGCCCGTCTTGTTGAGTACCAGTATGCCAAAACCGCCTATAAGGGCAACCTGTGCGCCGACGGAAATATCTATTAGCCCTGCGGAGATAACCATGCTCATGCCCATTGCAATAAGTCCCACCAGAGAGCTCTGGACAAAAATGTTGGATATGTTGGTCCATGTAAAAAAGTTCTTGTTCACACTTGCTGCGATTATAACCAGCAATATGAAAGAAAGCACAAAGCTGTATTCTGTTAAAAGCTTTTTTGTAAAGCCTTCGTGAGTTATGATTTTCATATCCTTAAGCATATTTCTCACCCTCCAAATTCGCACCGGTGGAATAGTACATTACATTTTTCTCGGTAAGCTCATCCCGGCTAAGAACTGCGTTAATTTCCCCCTTATAAAGCACAATGCAGGAATCCGCTACCTTAAATATCTCAGGAAATTCCTGGCTGAATATGATAATTGCCTTCCCCTTCCGGGCCAGGCTCAATATGAGATGATATATTTCAAATTTGGCGCCTACATCTATACCCTGTGTGGGATTATCAAAAAGAATCACATTTGCATCTGTCTCCAGCCACCTGCCCAGTATAACCTTCTGCTGGTTTCCTCCGGAAAGGGAGGTTATAGGGTTTCCAGGCTGTTCAGCCTTAATTGCAAGGGCTTTCTTCTGCCTGAAAAAACGTTCATTTTCAGCCTTATTGTTTATCAGCAGCCTCCTGAACTTTGTATTAAAGTATCCCATTGAAATATTGTCACGGATGGAAAGGTCTTTGTGTATGCCGCGCTCCTTCCTCATTCGAGGCACCATTATGACGCCGTGGTTCAGGAAACCTCGTATGTTCATACCGGGCTTGACAGGTCTTCCACCTATTATAATCTCCCCCTTATACGGTATTACGCCGTAAAGGGCATCGGCTATGGAGTCACGGCCGCTTCCATGAAGGCCGGTAATGGCTAATATCTCTCCTTCGTGCAAATCAAAGGTGATGTTTTTGAAATCTTTTCCTGAAAGATTCCGAACCGAGAGCGCCACCCTTTCTCTTGAGCTGCTTACATGCCTTGAAAATTCGTCATCCGCCAGCTGGCGCCCTATCATATATTCCGTAATGCCATTTTCATCAATATCACTGAAACTGCCGCGTGCTACAAGCTTTCCATCCCTAAGCACATAATAAGTCTCACATATCTCAAAGAGTTCGGGAATCTTGTGAGAAATGTATATGAAGCTGACACCTTCATCCCTGAATTGGCGCATTATGGAAAAGAGGTTCTCTATTTCACGGGTGGAAAGTGCCGTTGAAGGTTCATCCATTATTACAAGCTCGCACTTGAACAGCAGCGCTTTGCCTATCTCTACCAGCTGCCTCTCAGCCGCCTGTAGATCCGCAACCAATGCACACGGGTCAATATTCACCTTCATACGGCGAAAGACCTTGTTGCAGCGGTCAATCATTTCCTTCCTGTTCAGCATTCCGAATCTTTTCGTTATTTCATCTCCAAGGAACATATTTTCAAATACCCTAAGGTCGTTGCACAAATTCAGCTCCTGATGTATGAATCGTATGCCGTATTGATTCGCAACCCTGGCATTTGTTATGTAAACCTTGTGCCTGTTGATGAATATTTCCCCTGAGGTTGCAGGGTAACTGCCGGCAAGCACATTCATGAGTGTAGATTTACCTGCACCGTTTTCGCCTAAGAGGCCGACAATTTCACTGGACTTAATGGTAAAGTCTACATTGTCAACGGCGCGGACTGGGCCGAAATCTTTTGTAATTCCTCTCATTTCAACCAGCATATTCTGTTTTCTCCCTTCAAAAGCATCTGTCAAGAACTCTTTAGCTCTGAAGCAATTTATATGCTTGTATTGAGAAAAGCCGGCCGGAACTTACCGACCGGCTTTCGGCATTAGAAATTCCCAATTGAATATCTTTCTTTGTAAATATCGCTTTTTCTGTATGCATCAAAATCATATGTAGCGTCACCCGCATTGCTGATTGAGAAGGAAGGAATCAGGTACTGGCCGTTTGTCAGATTGGCCCCTGTATACTTTTCACCGTAAAGGTGTGCAACAGAAAGCCTCAGTGCTTCACGGATAAACGCCGGAGCAAAGTAGAAGGTGCAGAACTTTGTCGGAAGTTTGGTATTCTCGAATTTAACAAGGGTAGCCTCACGCCCGCCTACGGATGTTATTAGTTTAATATTGATTTCAGCAGAGCCCGTATATGCTTCAAGTGCATTCATAAGGCCGTCGACAATTTCGTCATCATGGGTAACGATAAGGTCGATATCTTCAATTTCCTTCGCTGTCTTGGCATTCAGCCAGTTTTCCATCTGCCCCTGAGCGACCTCGGTGGACCAGTTTGTAACAAATGTGTTTGCAACCTGCTCAAACTTCTTATCTATAACCCCATCCATCCCTTCATTGCGCTGTGAGGTAACAGTTGAGCTATCTCCAACAAAACGCAGATATTGAACAGAATCCATATCGGCATAATATTTGTTGAGATACTCGCCCATCATTTTGCCTATGCCTACGTTGTCACCCATGATCTCTCCTACAAGGCCCTGAAAGTTATTGATTAAGCGGTCATAAACAACAAGCTCAACTCCTGCATCAATGATGCTCTGGGCCGCACTTCTTAGGGCTTCACCCTCCATAGGCCACAGCATTATCAGGTCGACATCTCCCCCCGCCAGCAGGTTTTCGATTGAGGTAATCTGATGGGAAGCCTCAAGGCCGTCCTTGACGACAATTTCCAAGCCTTCATATTTTTCCATCAGTGCTTCAGCTTCCATCTTGGCATGAGCAACACTCTCACCTGTAAAACCGTGATCGCCGGAGGGCATTACTACACCAATTTTGAAAGACTTGGCTTCAGGAGCGGGAGTTTCCTCAGGAGCAACCGGTTCAGCAGGTTGTTCGGTTTTCGGGGCTGCACAGGCTGTGAATGAAAAAACCATAACTGCAGCCAGAATCAAATACAATACTCTCTTCATTTTTTCTCCTCCTTATTTAATTCATTATTAATACAGGGCAATACCCTTATGTATGCTTACGCCTTTATATGTTTTGCAATTCTCCGGGTTGCAGACCTTCCAGCAAGACTAATATATCCAATAGCTTTACAGTCCCTGTTGCTTTAATTTGTTTTATCACTATGCTTGATGCCGCATTTCCTACTAACGCTGCTTCCTCAAAGCCGGCACCCTTTGTCAATGCAAATACCGCAGCAGCATTATAGGCATCCCCCGCCCCGACTATATCTATGGGTTCATCGACGGGGAATGCGGGAACCTTGTGAGGACGGCCGTCAAATACGATGCTCCCGTATTCTCCCAAGGTTACATATACGGGTTTGTTATTTTTTTTGTATAAAAGCTCTGCAAATTCTATTGCCGCATCGGCATTTATACTGTCGGGGCACACACCGAATATCCCTGCAATTTCTCTTTGATTGCATTTGATAATGCAATTGCTGAATTTATCCGCATGCGCACGGGAATCTGCATAGAATATAACCTTGTTGTGCTTTTCCGCCAGGATTTCCAAGGCAGCCCGGATATATGCAGTCACTGCGGCAAAATCCTCCTCCCTGAATTGATCACATATTATAACCGCATCGCTTAAGCCAACCGCTGTTTGCAGGTTTTTAACCAGCTCTTCCTGCAATGGCAGCGGTGTTTTTGTAAAATTCCTGATATCTAGCCTGTTGATCTCAACCTCAGAACCTTTATGACACCTTATTGGTTTTTCATATGTACAGGTATTGCGGTCTGCAGCATGCACCATAAGCCGTGTTTCGGCCCCTACGTTTTTAAGACACCTTTCCAGTTCATAGCCCTCACCGTCATCGCCTAATATACCAACGCAGTATACCTTCGCACCAAGTGTGCAAAGATTGTTTGTAATAGTCCCCGCGGCACCGGCATAGAGCTTTTTTCCCACAACCTGGAATGCAGTCAGGCCGGTCTCTGCCGACAACTCATCCCGTGACGCGTCAATGTACAGGTACTTATCCAGGCAAAAGTCTCCGAACACAGCTATAACAGGCTGTTTGCCATTTATGAGTTTTTTACTTATAGCCTTTGTGTTCATATTTCTTTGCCATCCTCCATAGCTATCGCAAGTTTTGCTATGCTCGGCAGGGTATCCCTGTGCAGACCCTGTATGTAAAAGCTCTTTCCTCCGTCTGCGACCGTACGCACAAGTATTGTCTTCCACGGGCGGAAATAATAAGCCGGATCTGTTTTAGCAGGGATGCTGTGTAAGCCCTCCTCCGGCATGTGACTAATGTCCAGCACTGCCGTAGTAAAGTGTACTATGCTTTCGCCCCGCTGAAAGGCGGCATTTCGTGCCATAGCCAGGGCTTTTAGGTACACCTCAGGCCCTGTCACAGCGGAACCGGCATTGATAAACAATCCGTTTTCTAGGTTTGTTATACTCTGCACATATATGAGAAAATCCCTGTATGTTGCCTCTCCTAACACCCTGCCGCTTGCATTGGGATGCTCGTGCAGTATATCATTCCCTATACCTATATGTATTGTACAAGGCACTCCAAAATGATAACCATTTGCCAAAATGCTGTACTTTTTATAAGGAAGGTCCATTTCCCAGATATAGCGTCCGATAGCTTCTCCTGCCCCAATTCCGTCTTCAACCCCCTTTTTCAGGATATCGTTTATCATTCCTGTCTCATGCCAAAGGCCGAACTGGCCTTCGCCTATATATTTCTCCACCGATTCACAGGTTTTTCCAATAAGCGAAAATTCAAAATCATGTATACTGCCTGCACCGTTCGTGGCAAAATGATTTACAAGGCCACGTTTCATAAGCTCTATCATGTATGCAGAGCAGCCTGTGCGTATGACATGTGCGCCATACATAAGCACTGTGGCTGCATTTGCTTGCTTAGCTCCAACCATCGCACTTGCGACCGCTCTTGTATTCTCGTTGTCTAAAACGGCAGGGGAGCTGTCTACAGGCACAAGCACATCCATAAGGTCTACATCATGTATGCGTTCTCTTAATGATTTAATAACCAGCCCGGATGTATCAAACATTTTAAATGGCATATGCTATCTTCTCCCCATAATAAACCCCATTAACCTTTCAGTATTTGAAAAGTCAGGTATTATGCAGTCTGCACCGGCTTTCAGAAGCCTCTCCCGCTTCCATTCGTTGATTGAGGTATCCCTTGCAGCTTCATTAGTAGCCACTGCAACTGCATAACCCCCATACTTTTTGGCAAGCTCTATCTCAACATACCCGTCTCCAAAGACAATCAGCCGGCTACCCTTAAATGAGTTTTTTTCTATTAGGCTCCTGATTACCAGTTCCTTGGAGCAAGCCGTGCTGTTCTTATCTGTTGCGCCGTGGATTGATTCAAACATATCCGCAATACCCAGAAGGCGTGCTTCCTCCAGCACATCTGCTTCATCGGTGCCGCTTGTGAGAAAGCACTTTACTCCCATTTCCCTCAACGCTTTGAGAGTGGATTTTGCGCCAGGGACCAGATACGGCGCAGGATCCCCGCCCACGCGAAGAATATCCTTTCTGTCCTGTATATGCTCCATCAACCGTCGCAAGTATTCTTTCTTATATTCCAACGGTTCTTTAGGAACACCCCCGTATTTTCTTATCTCCTCACACAGCTGCATGCACTGGAATATCGTCTGCTTTCCCGTAAGCATATCTACAAACTCTATTACTATTCTTTTTGCTTCCTCAGCTTTCGGTGCGCCCTTATGTTTCAGCAGCTCCTCTGTGAAATAATCATACATAATTGTTTGCCAGCCTTCCCGAAGCAGGCTTACGGTACCGTCAAAATCAAATATTGCAAACTCAGGCAAACCGCCATCCGGATAATTTATCACTTCAATATCCCATATTTTTCTAAGCCTTTCACGAAGGATACGGACCAATAAATGTGTATAAAACATATGAAGGTTTTCTATCTGCTCTATGCCGTATACAGGTGCAAGGAGGCAAAGATTGCACAGCGCCTTCATCCTGCCTCCGTCACGGCCTCCGAAGCCGATAACGGTCATACCGATTTCCCGTGCTGTCTCACAGGCATTCAGTATGTTTTGTGAATTGCCGCTTCCACTGAAAACAATAAGCAAATCCCCCCTGTGCCCCAATGTCCGAAGCATTATCCTATATACATCCCCATAGCAGAAATCATTTGCTAGGCACGTAATGACAGCATTGGGGTCATTCAGGCATTGGGCACGAAAGCCTTCTCGTCCACCCACGCGGCAGCCCTTTATAAGATCATTAATGAAGTGGCTTGCCGTTGCGGCAGAGCCGCCGTTACCCGCAGTAAATACAACTTTATCCGAATCCTTGATATGCAGTATCTCATTTGCAATGGCATCCAGCGTATCAAAGTCGGTGTCCAACAGTGCCTTACTTACCTCCATGGCATATTCTCTTGACCGGAGCGAACCATTATTACTGCTTAACATATATCCCTCCGCTATTAAATGGCAGATTTATGCACTTAGCTATATTAAGTTATGATGCTAATCCTCAAATTATTATCAGTATTTTATGATTCGAATAAGTCAGTCTGCAAACGCATAGAGTATATGCCGTTTCAAAAAATAAAAAACTGCCTATTAAATAGGCAGTTATTTTCATAAATGGTGCGCCTAGAGGAATTCGAATCTCCGACCTGCGGTTTAGGAATGTGCATTTGTCACATTAATCATATTCTATAAAATTTGTAATCTTATCAATCGAAAAATTTGGCATTGTGCTGAA
>JAKJBT010000061.1 GCA_022706865.1 Bacillota bacterium | reverse complement strand
GCTGTTCGCCCATTCCCGAAATCAAAGTCTGTTTTGTTTCGGTATTCTTCTCTACTTTTAAAGTAGGATCTTCTTCAACAAGCCTTTGCAGTCCGCTTCCTATCTTGTCTTCGTCCCCTTTTGCCTTTGGCTCAATAGCCATTGAAATACTTGGAGCCGGGAACTGTATGGGATCAAACACCACCGGGTTATTGGCATCACACAGGGTATCTCCTGTAGTAGTGAACTGTAATTTTGCAACTGCAGCTATATCCCCTGCCACAAGCTTATCTACAGCTACCTGCTTCTTACCTCTTAAAAGAAACAGGCTGCTGAGCTTTTCCTTCTTTTCCTTGCTGCTGTTTAATACTTCCATATCTGCAGTCAATTTTCCCGACATTACCTTGAACATTGAAATCTTTCCGACAAAGGGGTCAGCAATAGTCTTGTATACCTGTGCGCTGAAAGGAGCATTTACATCTGCGGGAATCTTAACCTTCTCATTGCTCTTTGAGTTGATCGCTTCAGGAACCTGTGAATCAGCCGGCGACGGCATAAAATTCACTACAGTGTCCATGAGCACATCTATTCCTATATTTTTTACTGCAGCACCGCATAGTACCGGCGCTACATCCCCGGCTACGACTCCAAGCCTTAACCCTTTAATTATCTCTTCCCTTGAAAGCTCCTCACCGCCGAAATATTTTTCCATGAGTTCTTCATCAGTCTGGGCTGCTGCTTCTATTATAGCATTCCTGTATTCTTCGGCCTCAGCCTTGAGTTCTGCGGGTATATCCCCTTCAACCGTTTTATTGCCCTCTCTGATCTTGGCCTTCATATCTATAATATCGACTATTCCCTTGAAGCTTGCTTCTGATCCTATAGGAAGAGCAAAAGGTACTATTTTATTTCCAAAAACTCCCCTAAGCTGTTCAACAACCTTTGAGAAGCTTGCATTTTCTCTGTCAAGCTTGTTTACGAAGAACATACATGCCTTTCTGCCTTCGGTAACAAAATCCCAAGCCTTCTCCGCACCTACTTCAACTCCTCCGATGCTGTCAAGAGCTATTATGGCTCCGTCAACAACCTTCAGGCTTGCAACTGCTTCACCTACGAAGTCGAAATATCCGGGAGTATCAATTGCATTGATTCTGCATTCCTTCCAGTCACATGGAGCTGTTGCCGCACTAATGGAAATTTTTCTTTTGATTTCTTCCGGGTCAAAGTCTGTAACAGTATTTCCATCGTCAACCTTTCCAAACCTATCCAGAACTCCGGTATTAAACAGCATAGCTTCTGCTATTGTTGTCTTTCCAGCGCTGCCGTGACCAAATAAACCAATATTCCTTAGATTTTCTGTTTTGTGATCTTTCATAAAAATTCCCCCTTTTATGTTTATTCTGTCCGTCATTAGCAATTTTAAACGTGCGAATACTTTATTAACATACCCTGTTTCCTGCTGTTCAATATGTCAGCACACTTTCCAATGTGTGCCCTGAGGATATATATGCACTGTAACTCTAATTTTATCTTTCCGTGAAATAAATGTAAAGAGGAAAATAGTAAATGACTGGTTTCAAACCTCTATCCTTTCAAAAAGCTTCACTCCTGTCGTTGAGAGTATATTGTACAGCAGCAGGTCCAGTATTCCAAAAACCAGTACCAGTGTAAGCAATGTCATCCACAGGGTAAAGTGCAATGCAACAATTGTAAAAACCGGTATGCCCGCAACTACTGCACTGACAAGCATATTGAGCACAACATTAAAATTCTGCTTTACCGCTTTCTGTTCATTATCCCATATAAGCTTTGGAAAGTTCAGATCTATAAGTATTCCCGAAAAGGAGCTGAAAGCTATTCCAAATATACTTACAGCAGTAATAAGCAGCATTAGGTAAGCCGGAATCGGCATAAATACTGCAGCAGCCAACAGCATTGACAGTGTGCCGACCACACCCATGCTCATACCGGACAATGCTTTTGCCGTTATCTGCGTCTTATAGCTTACAGGCAGATACTTGCACACAAAAATGTTAGTGCCCTCTCTGGATATTGCGGAAGCCGCAATTCCATTCGTTGAGGTGACAAAAGCGCTTATGCCGAAGGCCGCCGCCAACACTATGGCGCTTCCGTTTCCATCCCTTATATATGTGCCCAGTACCTGAAGTTCCTTCATTTCATCGGGCTGTACCAGTAAGGGCAGTATTATGAATAACGGGAATATAAAATTCATAAGAACACAGTTCATAAAATACACCGGAGTCCTGAAAAGCAGCTTAAGCTCCTTGATGATATATGCCCTCAGAACCGGCTTCTGCCTGCCGGACCTTTCAAGCTCGGTTTCTGAAAACCTCCTCCTTTTGGCGGAAGCCTCGGATATACCCACCACACCTTTGTAATAAATGCCTTCCCCAAAGCTTAGGAATAACATTATAAAAAGTATACAGATAAGCACAAACAGGGCCAGGTTCACAAAGCCCTTTAATGCTTCACTGTTCAGCAGCGCCAACACCGCAAACCTGTTGCTGAAAAAGATACCCGACATGATTTCCGCATAGGAGTTGTTGCCCTGTTCCATTAGCTTCTGAAGCTCCATGGCACTAATCGAAGAACCGGTGAGTTTTGTAATGAAGGCGTTTATCCCTACAGCCAAAAACATGGCTGTTATTCCGCCCACTATCCTGAATCTGTCTTTATTCTTAGCAAGGTTAGTAAACCCCATTACCAGCATGCTTATTGCAGAGGCATATATAAGGGGCAGCACCGGCAGCGCAAGAAACAGAAGAATTCCGTATAAATAGTACAACAGCCCCGCCTTGCTTGCAATTCCGTAGCCTATAAGAACAGGCGCAAGGAATATAGCCTCTGTCAGGTATTCATAAAGCATGGCAACAGTAAACTTGGCCGCCAGTATTTCCGACGGCTTTAAAGGCAGCGGCAGCAGGCTTTCGATGTCCTTGGAAAAATAAAAAACACTCATAACGTAGAATATACCGAAAAAGAAAATAGTCAGACTTGACAAGGAAAAGCCAATACCAAGAATCATACCCTCCTGCCGGATCTCCGAAAGCACAGCATATCCTGCCAGAACTATACTGCCGATACTTAGCATCATAGGCAAAAACGCGGCAAATATCAGCAGGGACAGCAAAACTCCCTTTATGGGAATTTTGCCGGATTTTCCCGGCCTTAAATTCAGCAAATTGAAATTTTTCAGCATTACCCCGGTAAGTACTGTATATCTATTCATTTTCCGTCAGCTCCAAGAATATCTTTTCCAGAGATCCGTTGCTTCTGAAGTTTTCCCGCATCTCGTCCATAGTACCATAGAACAGCAGCTTGCCTTTATTGATAATTGCCACCCTGTCGCACAGCTTCTCTGCCACCTCAAGGACATGAGTAGAGAAGAACACCGTTTTGCCGGCGGCCGCATGGGTTTTCATCATTTCCTTGAGAGTAAATGAGGATTTTGGGTCAAGTCCCGTCATGGGCTCGTCCAGTATCCATACCGAAGGATCATGGATAAGCACTCCCATAATGACTATCTTCTGCCTCATTCCGTGAGAATAACTCTGTATCTGATCATTAAGGGCCGCTTCCATTTCAAAACTTTCGGCAAGCTCCTGAATCCTTTTCTTTCTCAGGTCATCGGGGACATCATAAATATCAGCCATGAAATTCAGGTACTCCATACCCTTTAAACGAAGAAACATATCGGGGTTATCAGGGACATAACCGAACTGCCTTTTTGCCTCAAGAGGATTCTCCCTGATATTTGTCCCATTAATGGTTATGCTTCCGCTGTCGGCATTAAGCACTCCTGTTATAATTTTTATGGTCGTAGTCTTTCCTGCCCCATTGGGGCCCAGGAATCCTGTGATTTGACCTTCCGGGATGGTGATAGTCAGATCATCCACTGCCTTTACAATACCGCTGTATGACTTGTTTACATTAATCAATTCTATCATGTGTTCCCCCCCCGTTTGGCGATTTTTGCCATTTAATTATAACACAAATGTCAGAAAAATAAAGCCTCCTAATAATATTTCACTATCAGAAGGCTTTCATACGCTTTAGTACTCCTTACACTTTTCTTCTCCTCTCAGATAGCGCAGGGCCCCTTGCGAAAGAGATTTCATCTCATCCTCCCCGGGATATACATATACCGGTGCAAGAAATTCAATCCTTTCTTTAATCAAACCGACCAATCTTCCCCAATGGGCAAGTCCTCCGGTCAGCGCTATTGCTTCAACCCTTCCATACAACGCTGCCGATGCGGCTCCGATTTCCCTGGATACCTTATATGCCATTGCTTCAATTACTTCTTTTGCTTTAGTATCTCCATTATTAATACGTTCCTCTATAACCAACCCGTCAGTTGTTCCAAGATGTGCTAGAAGCCCTCCCCCTCCGCTGATCATCTTTAGCATTTCAACTTCCGAATGCTGTCCGGAGAAGCAAAGCTTAATCAAATCCCCCGCAGGCAGGCCCCCGGCTCTTTCCGGTGAGAAGGGTCCGTCCCCGTCCAGTGCGTTATTTGCATCAAGTATCCGTCCCTTGCTATGAGTACCGACGGAAATCCCTCCCCCGAGATGAACAATAATGCAATCCGTATCTTCATATTTTTTGTTCAGGTCAGCTGCAAGCTTCCTTGCGATTGCTTTCTGATTCAGTACATGAAAGGAGGCCTTTCTCCGAATCTGCGGCAGTCCCGTATAAGTTGCTATTTCCATCAACTCATTGGTAACCGGCGGATCAACGGTTATAGAAGGTATATTCAATTCTTTTCCCAAGTCATAGTTAATCCGGCATCCTATATTACAGGCATGATTCCCGTATCTGCCGCTTTTCATATCCTCCAGCATTTCCATGCTGATAAGATATATACCGCTGGGAACTGGTTTAATCGTACCACCCCTGCTCACTACCGCATCAAACTCATCTAATCCGTAATCATTCTCCCTTATCCAGTCAAGAACCTTCTGCTTCCTGTAATCATATTGCTCCCATATACTTCTAAACTTTCGTATCTCCCCAGGAGGATGTTTTATTGTGCTTTTCTTAAGCTCACTATCATTATCAAAAACAGCTATTTTTGTAGATGTTGACCCGGGGTTCAGGACCAACAATCTGAACTTCCTTGAGTCCATTCGCTACCCTCCCGTATTCCGTTAATTATCCTGAGACATCGCAGCAAGGGCTTTCAACTTGTTATATTTTTTGTCCACCATCTTCTGCATCTCCTGAATGTCTTCCTCAGCCAGATGCCTGAACTTACCCATCTGTTTTATAAGCTCAGATACCGGCTGCGGATTCTTGATCTCAATATTAATAGTATATTTATGGTTTTCCACCTCATAAAGAGGGAAGAAATTAGTCTGTACCGCCTTTCTTGCAATATCTATGCTGCATTCCGGAGCCGTTCCCCAGCCTGTGGGACATGGGCTGTAAATGTGCAGATACCTGAATCCGCCCTTCATAGATACAGCCTTCTCAAGTTTTCTCACAAAATCCTGCATGTATGCCGGTGAAAGCGTTGCTGTATATGCTATGTCATGGTCTGCCATAATCATAGGCAAATCCTTCTTATTCTGCTCTTTTCCCTTGATTACTTTTCCTACCGGAGTAGTACTTGTTGAGGATCCCTTTGACGTGGTACCGCTTCTCTGGAAACCGGTATTCATATACCCTTCATTGTCATAACAGATATAAATAAGGTCCTCACCTCGCTCAGCCGCACCGGACAATGACTGGAAGCCGCAGTCGGAGGTAGCGCCGTCCCCTGCAATACCTACCACCTTTGTATCTTTGCCTGAGAGCTCGTACATGGTTTTGACTCCTGTCATAAAAGCAGCAGTATTATCCAGCAGCGATATATGAACAGGGACTTTCAATCCATTGTCAAAATTCCATCCCACAGCACCAGCACCTGCCATACATCCCGGAGGTATAACTACAGCAGTATCTTTTCCCATTATCTTCAGAGCGGTTCTCAGAATTAATTCCGCACCGCATCCCTGACAGGCCGAAATTCCGGGCGAAACCAAATCCTCGCTTTGCAGCAATTTATCTATATAATTCATACTATACCCTCCTTCTTCAGCCATACAGTCTTGTGCTCAACCTGAGATTTCCCGGCCTCTTCCAAAAGATCAATACACTGCATGAAATGCTCCTGGGTTATATCGGCACCTCCAAGGCCTCCGATTACAGGTATTGAGCTTATTCTTTTCCCGAGGCCGCCCAATGCCGCCTTTACCTCCATATATAATGCTCCTGTATTCCAGCCGAAACAGACATTCCGGTCCACTACCGCAAAGGCTTTTCTTTCGGAAAGCACATTTCTTACCTTTTCCACAGGGAAAGGACGCATAACCCTGATTTTCAGCAGACCCGCTTTGATGCCTTCTTCCCGTTTTGCGTCTATAGCTTCTCGTGCCGTCCCCGTCATAGAACCCATGGTAACCAATATAATATCGGCATCCTCACACCTGTATTCTTCAACCAGGCCGCCATAGCTTCGTCCAAATGCCTTCTCAAATTCCTTGTCGGTCTGCTCAATAATCCCCAGCGCATTCTGCATTGCCTGCAAATGGCTTTCCCTATACTCCATCAGTATATCTCCCGGGGTCATGGGATCTAATGCCATAGGCTTTGCAGGATCAAATGCATAATGAACAGGGTTATATTTCGGAATAAATGCATCAACCTCTGATTGCTCCGGAAGCTCTATTCTCTCATAAAGATGCGACAGGAAGAATCCGTCATAACATACGTTTACGGGAAGCAGAACATCGTTGTTTTCTGCAACCTTGTAACCCTGTATTACTGTATCCAGAATTTCCTGGTTGTTTTCCGCATAATACTGGATCCAGCCGGCATCCCTTACGGAAATTGAATCCTGCTGCCCTCCCCATACTCCTTCAGGAGAAGTCATTTCACGGCCGGCAATAGCCATAACCATTGGAAGGCGGAGAGTTGACATTCTGAAATATGGTTCATACATAAGAGCAAGTCCCTGGGCGGAGGTGGCGGTAAATGCACGGGCTCCCGCTGCGACTGCCCCCTGCACTACGCTCATTGCCGAATGTTCTGACTCAACCTGTACCATCCTTGCCGGCAAAGCTCCGTCTGCAATCATTTTAGCCAAGTACTCCACAACTGACGATTGAGGTGTTATGGGATAGGCTGAAACGACCTGCACTCCGGATAGCGCTGCCCCTAATGCGGCAGATGTATTTCCTGTTGCAGCTATAATTTTTCCCATTATATTTCACCGCCTTCACTTATCATATCTATTGCCTTCTTGGGGCATTCATTTGCGCATACTCCACAGCCTTTACAGTATTTCATACTTATTCCAATCTCCTTGCCTTCCTTATAGATTGAATTTACAGGACAATAAGAAGAGCAAATCCCGCAATTGGTACATTTGTCCTTGTTGATTACAGGCCTGAAGTTGCGCCAGCTGGCGGTATCAAGTACATATATTCCCTCATCACCCACAGGTGTTATATATTTTCTTTCTCTCACAAGTATCCCTCCTACAATTCACATAACTGAACCTTATTAAATGCCATTTTTGCGGCTTCGGTATTTTTTGAGCCGAAACTCTCCTTAATATTAGTCTCCAGAGCAGGCATGTCCACCCACCCCGTAGCCCTTGCAAAGGCACCCAGCATTGCAGTATTGGGTATTTCTCTGCCCAGCAGCTCTAATGCTATGCCTGTTGCATCCACTATTGCAGCCTTTTTTGCCAAGGCCGGCAGTTTCAGCTGCTCTAATGATTTTGTGGTATTTATAATTACAATTCCTTCCCCTTTGAGGCCTTCAAAAACAGGAACCACACCCAGAAGTGTATCATCAAAAATCATAACACAGTCGGGATTATATACCTGACATTTAGTCCTTATGTCCTTATTATCGAATCTCACAAAACCGAATACCGGAGACCCCTTTCTTTCTACTCCGAAAAAAGGTATGAAGTGGGCAAATCCTGATTTATCAATAACTGTTTTTACAAGAATCTGAGCTGCCTTAACTACACCCTGCCCGCCTCTTCCGTGCAGTCTTATTTCTTTCATTTTTATCCTCCTTGTGATATGTCGTTTCTTTATAGTAAACATCGTTTCTCTATAAATTATATAATATAATACTGGTTTTGTAAATAAAAAAACTCTGATTCATATAAGAATCAAAGTATATAATAATCTCTATTCGATATATCCCATTGCTTTGGAAATTTCCAAAGCAGTTTCTCTAACCGAATCTATAAAATATTCACTGTTCTGTTTCATTCTTCCCGAGGGGCCTGATATGCTTATGGCTGCAACGGTATTATGGTGGATGTCAATTATGGGCGCAGCATAGCATACAAGCCCTATTTCACTTTCCTCCGCATCAATTGCATACCCCTGCATCCTCACCTTCTCAAGCTCTTTAATTAATAAATCGGGATCAGTGATAGTATTTTCCGTTTTCTTTTTCAACTCAAGGGATCTCAAGACCTTTTCCAGTTCGCCTTCCTTTATTCCCGCCAAAAGCACCTTTCCCATGGCGGCGCAATATGCCGGCAGTTTTGCTCCTCTCCTGGATGACATCTGCATAGCGGCACTGGGAGCCTCCTTATCGATAAATATAATGTTATAATCCCTGTCCAATACTGATAAATGAGCTGTTTCATTGTGCCTGTCCCGTAATTTCCGCAAATAAGGCTTTATGAATGAAAATTCATTTTGACGGTCAAGAACTATTGAACCGTAATGTGCAAATTTAATTCCAAGCATATATTTCGCATCAGGCGTCTTCTGAACATACTCTTTTTTCTCAAGAGTATAAAGCATTTTAAATACACTTGATTTGCCCATTTTCAGTATTTTGCTGATTTCTGCAACCCCAAGGGCATCATGCATACTTAATAGGTCCAATATTTCCAGTGTATTATTTACCGAACTTAATAAATATTTATCTTCTCCCATAATTCCCTTTCCAAGCCATATGCTCTGCATAAGGCATATTACCATTTATGCCTACAATACTATCATAAATAAAATTGCCCTGCAATATTTGAATAATTAACAAAACGCATCAAATGAGATAATAAACCTGAATTTGTATGTTTTTTCATGGCGAACAGTATTTATTATATGGAAACTTATTATTGCCTTATACCTGTAAACTATTTACAAAGAAAAACTATTATCTTATGATATTAATATAATCGTTTATTAGAATTATTTACTTGGAGGAATGTATTAATGAAAAATCCTGTTAATATCGAATGGAGTAAGCTGGGATTCTCCTATATTAAAACGGATTATCGCTATATTTCGTACTGGAAAGAAGGCTCCTGGGACAATGGGAAGCTTACTTCCGACAATACCCTGACAATCAGTGAAGGATCACCCTGCCTTCATTACGGGCAGCAGTGCTTTGAAGGTTTGAAGGCTTATGCCACAAAGGAAGGAAAAATACAGCTTTTCAGGCCCGATCAGAATGCAAAACGTATGCTAAAGAGCTGTAAAAGACTTTTCATGCCGGAAGTACCCGAAGAAAAATTCATTGATGCCTGTATACAGGTAGTCAAAGCCAATGAAGCCTGGGTTCCCCCTTACGGAACGGGGGCTACCCTTTACCTCAGGCCCCTTGTCATTGGTGTCGGAGACAATATCGGCGTGAGACCCGCCAGCGAATATATATTTACCGTATTCTGCATGCCGGTAGGTCCATATTTCAAAGGCGGATTGACTCCTTTGAATTTCTCGGTTTCGGACTATGACAGGGCAGCACCTCAGGGAACCGGTGCGGCCAAGGTTGGAGGCAATTATGCCGCAAGCCTGCTTCCTCATGAACATGCAAGGGAAGAAGGTTATGCCGATTGCATATATCTTGATCCGACAACCCATACAAAAATCGAGGAAGTAGGTGCAGCGAATTTCTT
>JAKJBT010000004.1 GCA_022706865.1 Bacillota bacterium | reverse complement strand
CCTAAAACCACACATCGACCAGCAATTATGCTATATCCAAGGGAAAAGCTCAACCTAAACAAATTGAAAATCTACGAAACATGAAGATATTTAAAGAAAATGAGAGTATATTAAGGGAGGTTTTGTATGAAAAACTTGGGTGTCTTTTTTGCAAAAGGTGAAAGGACAAATATAATATTGTTTTCCATGGGAGAGATGGTATCACTTTTAGGTTCTGCCATATATTCATTTGCCATCAGCCTTTATGTACTAAAATTAACAGGTTCGGGAATTTCCTTCGCCATCACCCTGATCCAGGGAGTGATACCGACGGTGCTTATAGGCTCCTTCGCAGGGGTCCTTGCAGACAAGCTCAATAAAAAGCTCCTGATAGTCTCAATGGATATCGCAAATGCAATTCTGTTTGTGATGCTGTTTTTGATCAGCAGACGCTTTGGCCTGACCCTTCCAATAATCTATATAACAACATTTCTGATGAATGCAATCTCGGTTATATTCGGTATAAGCATGGAATCAGCCAAGCCAAATCTTGTTACAGATGATAATCTTATCAGAATCAACTTAATCAGCCGTATTATAAATTCCTTATCAACCATCCTTGGCCCGGCGATAGGAGGGATGATATTTGTATTTGCCGACATAAAGTGTCTCATGCTGATAAACGGATTTTCGTTCTTTTGTTCCGGAATATCAGAACTGTTTATAGACTATGGTTTCAATAACAGGGAGGGAAATGAAAGATGTTTTGAGACCGGAAGTTTTACATTGAAAAGTATTCTCCCTGATTTCAAAGAAGGATTTCTATACACATATAGGCAAAAAGAGCTGAAAGAAGTTCTTAATACTTTTATAGTATTGAATATTGTACTGGGATTCTCAATTATGGTGCCCCTGCCATATGCGGTAAATAATGTTTTGGAACTGGATCCCTCAGATTATGGCTTTATCCAGGGCTTCCTTCCGGTTGGAACGATAATGGGTGCAATTGCTTCCGGTAAGGCTTGCAAGAAGTTGTCCTATGGCAGAATAATAAATATGTCTGTATTTATCTTCGGTATTGTTATTATTGCAATGGGAATCCCGCTGCTAACCTTTACGGAATTTTCGAAGGAATTCTGCGTAATATACTACAGTATCCTTATGATTGCGACGGGCGGCGCCATATCTTTTGCAGATGTGCCGTTAATCCAGAAGCTTCAGACTGATGCGGCCGGGATGTACCGGGGGCGTGTTATCAGTACATCGGTTTGTATATGCAAAATTGCTTTGCCGGTGGCACTTGTGCTGGCAGGAATACTTGCAGAGATTATCCCTGTGTTATGGATATTCTTCGGAATAGGGATCTTATCGATGTTTTATGCACTGAGTATGTGAAATACAAGTAAATGCTATATCCGGGCTTGGAGCAAAATAAGCAGGAGTTGAACAGTTTAGTGTATTGGATCCTGCTTATTTTTTACTTCAATTAATGTTCCACCAGGCTGGTTACAGGTACCTCAAGCTTATTTGAAGGTTGATCAAGGGGATGAATATCAGCAATTCCGGTTTCTTCGTCCACATTTTCAATATATATCGGTACTCCGTTATAGGTCACATGAGTCATAACTGGCGAAGCGGTTATGGCTTTTGCACGTCTTTGATCCATAGAATAAACCTCCTGTACTTTTTTATTAAATATAGTTTTTACATTAAAAATTCAATTATTCCTTCTGTAGAAATAAGTTCATCAGGGAATAACAAATGTGATTACAGGCAAGCAGAAAGTGCTGCCAGGCATTGAAATTACTGGATTCTTTATTGCGCAAAAGAAATATTTCGCGCAATGCGACAAGGTATTACAAAAATTGCATTGTTTTTACTCAGTCACATTTTTCCTCACAATTTCATTACAATATCGTAATTTAGCTTGATTTTTATTAGCAAGTATGACATTATTAATAATATCTTAAATAATTAGTAAATAATGTAACACATATATATTTCAATAAGTACTAAAAATATAGTAAACGAATATTTGAAATTTTGTGGTGAGTTATAGCAAAGTATTTGAGAAATAAGATTTTGGAGGTACACAAGAATGGTTGGTACAGTAAAATGGTTCAATGGTGAAAAAGGTTATGGATTTATTACAGGAGAAGATGGCACGGATGTCTTTGCGCATTTTTCCCAGATAAATGCAGAGGGTTACAAGTCACTTCAGGAAGGACAGAAAGTATCTTATGACGTAACAAACGGACCCAAAGGGCCTCAGGCAGAAAATATCACTATTATATAAGGTTGATATTTTGCCCCTTGACAGCATGGCTGTCAAGGGGTTTTTAACTGTCATTCAATAGTTTATTTAATTTTCTGGAGATCCATGTAAACAATTTATCACTATTATGCTGCGTTATGGGCTGTGAACAAAAAATGAAATAACGAATATTGTTTAAAAAGTGATTAAGCCTTGCGAACCCTATTGCCAATGATAGAAAAGCTGCTGTCATAAAACCTAATCCATAATAGTTTTCACCCATTAAAATTGTCATTCTTGTTAATTGAGCATTAGCAAGAATGAAAAAACATACTATCATCAAAGCACCTTTTCTGTCATCAAAGTATAACAGAACAGTAAAACATATGAACATAATGATAAAAGCATAGTTTCCTATTACAAGTACGTTGAATATATCAATGCATTTATTCTCCAAACCTGCCAAAGGTAAAAAAATCATTCCGATATCCAGGAAGAAAATAGTAAAAAGCAGTTGAATACCCATTATATTCCTTAGATTACGGGATACCACATCTATCATCTCATTTTGCAATTGGTCGATATCCTCTATAAGACCACCATTGCAAATTGCATTATAATAGACCTTACACTTCTCATAAAAAGATGTTTCAAATGATACAACAAAAATAACCATTGCCGGAGTAACGGTCAAAAAAGCCCAGAAGGCCGGCACATCATAAAACGGTGCAAAAATGTAAGTGTCATATAGTATTGTTCTATATCCGCTTGCCCAGAACAGGAAATTATGAACATACAAACCAAATGCATAAAAAATACCTATAAAAAACAGTGACGGATATCGATCGAAGTACTCCAGGAAATCGAAAAATTTCCTGCTCTCATGACAGAAAAAACTTTGTATGCCGTTTGCAAAAAAAAGTATAATGATGAAGAAACCTATATCTATCGATGCAAGTACTCCTGTAACTGCATCTATATTCATCAGATTTACTAAAATATATGAAAATAAGAAGACAAAGGAAACACCGGTAAAAAAACCTTTAACCAGCTTCATATAATCTTTGAGTGCTGATACATATAGCGTTTGAAGCCATAAAATATTCAGTTCTATAAAAAGGGTATATGCTGCCAATTTAAATAACAAGTTCAAGGGTGACCGCCAGTAAAATGCAATACCGATAATACATCCTATAAGAATACATACGGTTATAGCGCCTTTTAAGGAAGGAAGAATATCTTTATATTCCTTTTTATATATTTTATCTGATATATACCTTGATAAGATCATAGTAAATGCACTGGTCAGAATCAAAGAAAATGTAAATGAATAAATTACAGTCGCCATAAAGAGTTCTCTTTGCAAAACAGAGGCTCCCCAATTATATAAAAGCTTCTGTAATACTGTCATCATAAGTATACAAAGTAATGTAGGTCCTATGGCAACAAGCATGGAAAGGAAACAAGCTCTTATACCTTGAATCAAGCCTTTGCCATTGAACAACTTCTTTAATTCGAACCCTATTCCGGCCATAAGCTTAACCTCCATATGAACTATAGACTTCTTTATATGCTGTAACAAATCTTTCCTTAGAGTAAAATTCTGCGACTCGTTTAAAAGCACTTCTTCCCATAGAAGTTCTTAATTCCTTATCCTTGCATAGCTGTACAATTGCTTGACCAATCTTTTCAGATTCCATCACAGGTACAATTAGCCCCGCTTCCCCATAGTTATCTCCGTTTCCGTAAAGTAAATCTCTGCAGCTTCCAACATCTGTTGCAATAAATGGCTTGCTGCTTGCCATTCCCTCCAAAATTGCCAAAGGCTGTCCTTCACTTATACTGCTCAATACCAAAATATCCATCTTTCCAATATAGTCTGCGATATTGACCTTTCCGGTAAAAATAATATCCTTAAGTGCCAGATTCTCAACTAACTGCTCACATTCTTTATAGTATTGCATATCTTCTTCAAGGGGCCCCATGACATAAAACCTTATTTTCTCATATTTTTTCTTTGCAATGGAAAATCCTTTTATCATGGTTTTTATATCCTTTATAGGCACAACCCTTACAACTGCACCTACATTTATGTAGTCTTCCTCTATACTCTCATGCAATAAGCCCGAATAGGTATCCAGCTGGATACCATTTGGAATGATCTCTATCTTATTTTCGTTACAACCAAGCTCAATTTGAATTTCCTTATTACTGTTGAAAAGGGTAATTACTTTGTCAGCATGATCGTAAGCGCATTTTGATATACTATGAAAATACTCAATCCAAATATCTTTAAAGCAGCTCTTTATCCAATCAGATTTTATAATTTCTTCCTCTCTTTCCCTGGTGTAAATTCCATGTTCTGTCATAATGAAGGGTTTCTTATATATACTCTTCCCAAGGCTCCCCAGTATACCCGAATATCCTGCAGATACACTATGGTAAATATCCGCCTCAGGAACACCCTGTTTAATGATGAACAGCAACGGGCAGACCATAGATCTGAATGTCCAATAGAAATCAGCAAAGGGGGTTTTCCAATATTTCTTTTTATATACAACTTCCAGAATATCAAAGAAATCCTTGCTGGTGAGAAACTCCTCTATGGAATGCAGCCTGTTCTCTTTGAAAAGGGAGAATAAATCCTCCCAATTTGGATTCTCTCCAACGAGAAGATTTTCCAAGGCTTCCTTCTCATGCTTTTTCATTCCCAGCCTCTTACCCCATTTCGCCTTGTGGTCAAAGGCTTCATCCATAAATATTTCTTTTAACCCAATTACATTATCCGGCATCTGGTAGCAAAACTTACCTCTATCCTTTGCCTTTGCACCAATTGCATATATAATGAACTGATATTCACTCATCCATGAAATAAGCATTTGTGTCCAGCTGGAAACTCCTCCGGTAACATAAGGGTAACTGCCTTCTGCTATTATACAAATTTTCATATTCTCACCTGCCATAATAAAGCTTTTGCTTATTTTATGAATTGTAAAGCGGGAACTAAGCCCATACGCAAAGCTTGTATTGCTATACCAAATATCAAAATAACAGTCATTATCATTAGCATATCTATCTTGTACTTCATTTAAATGTGAACCTCCGTCCAAAAACTTTTTATATCCCAAGTAATTGAAGAGCGGCTGACTTGTAAATCCTGCAGAGATTGTAAAGTATGATCGAAATTTTTTTTATCACAAGATGAATAAAATAATTTTAAATACATCAAATAGGGCTTCTCACTCTGCTTATGTGCATCCAAGAACTTTTTGCAGTAAAAAGCTGCATAATCAAAATCTCCTTTCTCTATTTCATAGTTGATCTTATCAATATAAAAGTCTTCCTCCTGCGTATAAAATTCTAAGAGTTCTTCCAGAATGTTCTGGTATATTGATCTGTTTCTTTTCTCATTTACTTCGTCTTCTAAAGCACAATCCTGATAGGCTTTTAGAGCATACGCATAGGAGATCAAAGAATCTTTATCTTGATTTTCCTTATATTTTCGATCACATTCTTGAATCGACTGTAATAATCTGTGTTTTATCTCCATTATTCCGGTAGCAGCATAGTGCGAAGTCTCAGTATCTTCACTTTTTAAAGCTTTCTTCAGTAGATATGAATTCTTTTTAGCATCGTTTTTCAGTATATCCAAGAGAAGCCTTCTTTTTATGCTATTATCATTAAGTATTAATGCCTCCTCCATAGGTACCAGATTCAATGCCCTTTCCCCTTCAAATCCTTTTGCTGTATCATTTACTGCCTTTTCAATATTAATATCACTCATAAAGTTTGGAGCACCGCTGCTCTTTCCAATAATTCTTCCGAGCCAAAGTAAGAAAAACAAAATATAACCCAAAATCGGCAGCACCAATACCATGGAAATCTTGTAAATGCTCTCCTGTCTGTTTTTTCCATACCAATATGAGAAGTAAGCTAAACTAATAAGCAAATAGGAAATTATGAAAAAGGTCATTATAAAACCTCCGCTCCGGATATTGTCAATATAAGATACTAATACTTACTATTGATTTTGCTTCAATATATAGCTGCCTGTTTCAACAGCCGAGGGATAGCCAATATAGTTATCCTGTACTATATCTGCATATTTGTAAGCATTTGTCAAAGCATAAGAAATTAAATTTGCAGCTACTCTAAGTAAGTTTTGCCTGTGAAGAGTGAGGTTCTCAAACTCAACATTATAAATACAGGCTACCGCCACTATATTTTCTTGATCTGATATAGGCGCAGTCATTATAGGTAAAGAAGGAAGCCATTCTCTATTTATAAAAATATCTTTTGTCTTAATTACCCTGTAGATATCTTCCTGCTCTCTTATCTTTACAATTCCCGGTACATTGAAATCCTTATTTTCGGATTTTGCAGCAAGAACAGCAATATTTCTTGAATAGGATAAGACATATATAGCAACCTTATCTGATTTCATCATGTTTTCCAAAACTGAGACACCATTAATCAATACCTCTTCGGGATTCAGGCTATTCAGTTTTTCAACCATGGAGCAAACCTTCCCATAGCTGTTTTCGGTATTGATGATTTGTTCACATAGTTCATCCTTAAGCAGCAGGGTTTCATTATGAATTTTATCTAAAAATGTGAGTTTTTCATCTAGAGATTTCAATTTATTATCTTTACCCTGCAGTTCATTATTCTTGCTGTCGATTACATATCCGATGATCATTCCTATCAATAAGTAAAAGGAAAGCTGCAGCATACTGTTGGTATCATTAAATAAAGAGACAATATCTCTTCCTTCCTCTATGTATAAATAGATATATAGACCGCAAGATAATAAAGAAGACAACACAGCCTGCCTTATTCCGTATATAATCCCAACTAAAACAATATAAATGAGTTTATAGTCCAAAAGATAATAATTGGAAGCGTTTTGTGCAATAATGGTCATACAGCAGGTCAGAATAAAAAGTACCAGATTCTCTGTCCAAGATAATAACCCTGACTTCTTTATCAAGCCTGTAATCCTTTTTAAAACCGGAGTACTTGCAGTTGAACCTTCCTGGTTCGCCTTATGTTTTCTAATATTTCTGTAATAGTTTTCATACCATTCATATGTACTTTTCAAGCCTTCTGTCATTGAATATCTGGGCTCCCAATCCAATTCCTGCTTTATCTTTGTATTATCCAAGCAGGAATTCTTGATATCACCTTCTCTAATACCCTTATAGCATATCCCTTTGATGGGCTTTAAGCATCTCAATTCTTCTATTAATTCATTAATACTTGTTTCTGATTGAGTTGATAGATTTAATACTCCGGCAGCATTCTTCTTAACTGATTTGAAAATAGCACCGGCTACATCTTTCACATATATAAAGTCTCTGGTTTGATTTCCGTCTCCAAATACAACTAATTCCTTTTCCATGGCTGCTCTTTCCATGAAAATGGATACAACTCCTCCTTCTCCGGTAGTACTCTGTCTTGGACCGTAGACGTTGGAAAACCTGAGACAAACTGTATTCAAGCCATAAAGCTCATTCCATTTTTTGCAGTATAACTCTCCGGCAGCCTTGCTTATACCATATGGGGAAAGCGGATTAATAGCAGCGTCTTCCTTTAAAGGGATTTTTCCATTATTTCCGTAAACAGCTGCAGAAGAAGCAAAAACAAACTTTTTGACACCGTACTGAGCAGACAATTTAAGCATATTTATTAACCCTAATATATTCGATGAAGCATCCGAGTAAGGATCCTCAAGAGAGTTCGTTACATTTATTTGGGCTGCAAGATGTATAACAACATCAAATTTGTTGTTCTTAAATACTTCCCGGCACTTATCATCTTTTATATCTAATTTGTAAAAAGAATGCTTGAATCTTATATTTCTTGAATTGCCGCTGGATAAGTTGTCTATAATAAAAATGCGATAGCCTTCCTTATAGAATTCTTCCGCGACATGAGAACCAATAAAGCCATAACCTCCGGTTATCAGAACATTCACAGTAACACCTCACCTTTATCGTAAATTAGTATGAATGCCATGTACCTTTAATAATTTATTAATACACTCTCATTTCCTAAGAATATGTAGATTAAATTATTTTAGAACCTGGTAACTGCATGTTTTACACTAAACATCTATAACTTGTATACTATAAAATCCGAACCCGATTTCACTCGACTAATCTTATAAGTTAATGAAATGCATTGTCCATTTATGTTCTATATTTCTAAATAATTGATATATTTATAATTGAATATATATTTATGATTGAATATACAATTGATAATTTATCTTTGTAAAAATCATCTTTCCAATTTTCTTATATATTATTCCTGCTTAACGTAAATTTTTATTCTTTGGTATTTTCTCTCTTATTCAATCAATGTGTGTACTGCAGCTAATTATTTTTATGAGGAAAGGTTCTGATATAATGACTAGTAAAAAAACCAAATTCATAATAGTTTCTATTATGTCTTTTATCATTTCACCACTATTGATGATTCATGCAGCGCGAATACTTGTCACAGGTGAATTATACTATCCCCCCGAATCTGCAGATGTTTTGAACAATCCATATAAGGGATGGGCTCCAAGTGCTGAGGGCGGCCCCTATGAACAGCCACATAGTCTTGTTTATATTAATACGACTTGGTGCGAACTGGAACCGGAAAAAGGGGAATATGCTTTTGATGACTTTGAGAAAAAATACAGATTTAATTATTGGAAAGATAATAATGTCCGTATCATCTTAAGACTAAACATGGATTTCCCCGGCAAAGAGAAACATCTGGATATCCCCGACTGGCTGCTTTCGGAAATAAATGAAGATGGCACATGGTATGACCTGGACTATGGTAAAGGCTTCAGCCCCAATTATAGCAACCCAACACTCATTTCATACCATAAGAAGCTTATTTGTGCACTTGCTGCACGATATAACAATAATCCCCAGATTCCGATAATAGCCCTGGGAAGCCTTGGCCATTGGGGTGAATGGCATACCAAGCAGGATCAGCCTTTCCCCATTCCTTTCCCTCCTATTGATGTTAGTGACCAGTACGTGGAACATTATCTGCAGTACTTTACCAACAAAAAGATAGTTATGAGGCGGCCCTTTGCTATAGCTAAAGAGAATAAAATCGGACTCTATAATGACTCTTTTGGTGACCCGATACAGACCTGGGATTACTTCATCAGAAACATAAATAATGGTTATCGCGATTATCTTACAGGAACAGTTCAGCCCGCAATGCCGGATTTCTGGAAATATGCACCCTCAGGCGGAGAAATAGCAGTACCCCCCGGAATGGGCTGCTTTGAAAAGAAGCATATCAATAAAACCTTGAAACAAATCCGGGACAGCCATACCAGCTGGCTGGGACCTTCTTGTCCTGCTTATTATCCTTTAGGTTCAGAACTGCAAAGCAATTATGAACTTGCAATTAAAACCATGGGTTATAGATTTGTCTTATACTCGGTAAAGCATCCTCGAAGGGTTGAAAGTGGAAATATTCTGCCTGTAAGAATGGTATGGAAGAACAAGGGTGTTGCTCCGTTTTATTTTTCATGGCCTGTAGAACTAAGCTTATCGGATTCCGATTCAAATATTGTTTTTAGCTCAATACTATCGGAGGATATCCGCAGCTGGCTGCCGGGCAAGAAAACTGTTGATGCTTCCCTTTACATTCCGCCGGACCTAAAAGAAGGTAATTATACCCTTTGTGCAGCTATTCTGGATCCTGATACAGGCAAGCCTTCTATTGATCTTGCCATCGCCGGCAAAAGACCTGATGGACGTTATAGCTTAAATCAGGTCACTATTGTGCAAGGAACAGATTAATAGAACCTGATTACTCTTCTTCATACTCAAAGGCACCACAGTCTATCCTTCCATTTGATACTCTCGGCTTATTCAGAATATCCATTTCACCTCCATAGCACAAATATAATGGATCCCCTGCGTCAATGGCGGGTGAATCCTTGCTCAGCTCAAAATCCTTATGGACAGGATCTTTAAACTTAGGGTCTTTAAAGCCGGGCAGCTTGTAAGGATTTCCGTCAGGAGAATAAAAGACATTGCAGCTTAGGATGTTTGAGCCCAGAGGCCCCTCAAGTAAAGTCCCCGTATCGTAAACTATATTGCTGATTATTTTGTTATACCTGGATTTTTGCATATTTATTCCTATTTGGTTATCATATAGAGTGTTGCATATAAAGTGGCAATTCTCCGCATAACCGTTGCCTCCGGATGCGCCCCCCAGGGAAAGTCCATATAAATGGCTGGAATATATTAGATTACTGCGTACCAAAATATTGGCTGCTGCTTTATTATAATGTTCTGATGCAACCTCAATACCTATATCGCAGTCATATACCCTATTCCTTTCTATAATGATATCTTTCCCTCCGTCCACATATATCCCGCCGGCACAGGCATCCCCTTCATATACCGGATTATTTGCACTACTGATATTATAAACAGTATTTCCGGCAATCAGGCCGGATCGCGGCTGGTCGTTCAATACAGCGGTCTTCTCAAAGCCTATGCAGTCAATTCCGATATTATTGTTATCATGAATGATATTTCCGCAGATTCTAAAATCCTCCACATTTCCATTCACAACTAAAGACTCACTTGAGCCCAGTCTGCAGTTATAAATCTCGTTCCCTTCTATCTTAATCCCTTGAATGGGAATATAGCTGTTTCGCCCATATACAGCGATACCGTGGGAATTACTATCTGATTCGATAGAGTATATCTTATTGCTTAGAATTTCAATTCCTCTTCCAAAGCCTTCGATCATAATTCCGGAAGGTGTATCGCCGTCCCGGCTGTTCCGAAGCTCCAGCCCCTTTATTCTAATGTAGCTCTTGTCCTTTATGTGGATGATATTACTTCTCTTACTATTGCCTTCCCCGTTCAAAATGACCCGTTCATTCCCATAGGGCTGGACTGTAATATATTCACCTTCTGTACCCGTAGAATTTATCTCAATTTTCTCATGATACTCTCCTGCCCTAATGTACAAAGTGTCCCCGGGTTTTAGTACATCACACCCTTTTTGTACACTCCTGAAGGGAGCCTTCAGTGTACCTGTATTATTGTCATAGCCTGAAACAGAGACATAATAATTATTACCCTTCGGCAGCGGAATGATCGCCTGTACCGTACAAAAACAAAGTGCAGCAGAAAAGATGCCCCAAGACAACAGCTTATGTTTCATACAATAATTTGCCCCTTTCACAATCCAAACCCATATAAAGAGAAGGCATTGGGTAAAGCCTATTCCGGGCCTTACCCATATCTTTTCTTCCTTCTGAGCGGCTTCTTACGGATACATTCCTAAATAGTTTTCATACCATTGGCTTATAGTTACGACATCAAGCTTATTTTGTTGTACATAGCTGTAAATATAGTCTACAATTTCGGTGAAATTTTCCACAGATACAGCTAATTTACCATAATCAGAATCGTCTTCATCAGGGACATCACTTACTTCCGGTACCGGTTCGACCCGGTGGAACATGAAAAATAATGATGAACCTGTGGAAACAGCTTTGTCAATCTCACTTTTAATCAAGGGAATATCAGCTTTTATGCTTACATTTATGCACTTGAGCATATACAAATTGGGTGCCGGTGTAGGCTGGATGCCATATACAGTAGTTCTTGCAGTTTGTGCATCAATCTCATCCAGTATGCTGATAATCTCGTCATTATAGATGCCTGAGGGGTAACAAACATGATTAGCTCCTCTTTCCCAGCCCTTTCCAAGTATCCAATCGCGATTTTCCAAATATTCATTGGGCCACTCTACTTCACTAGGTTCAGACGTTTCATCTGGATGAGTGACTGTATGGTTCCCGATATCCCATCCATCTTCATATATGTCTTCAAGCTCTGTTTCATCCATGAACCAGAAGTTTTTGTTAGCATCATCATGGGCATACTCTGTTGCCGCCTCTTTGTTTACCCAGGTTGTAGCCTTGAAGCCCTTATCATCAAGAATGGGTTTGCCATGTATCATAACATCCCGCCACCCATCGTCGAAGGTAAAGAGTATTTTGGGTGTGCCTGATACGTTGTAAGATATCCTGTCAATATTTACAACTGGTTCCGTATCATTCTTAAAGGCAACATATATTTCCATTGCGGTGATGTCATTCCATGAGTATGTGATATCAGCTTCCATTAACCGATTTATATCCATTGCAGAGGATTTCTTCTGTTCACTGATTACCTTGTTCAGACGGTCAATACTTTGATTCATTTCAATCCACTCATCAGGCATATTCCTGCTTCTTTTCAGCGTCATGGATCCATTAGTTGCAGTTCCGATGCTGTCTACCAGTTCAAAGTCCTCCTTGGTCCGGCGAATTTTGTTCCAACCGGGTGTTAATTCATATTTTCCTATTCCGTTTTCATAAAATACACAATGCCATTCATCGGTGTAAAACTTTACAAGGAAATATTCAGGCGGGGAAGTATCCGGTACATATAGACTGAATTCGATATTTTCCATGGAACCTAGTGAGAAACTGGAAATATCGTTTGTTATTACCGAGTAGCATGATATATTATTATCTACCGCCACCGGAGCCAGCGGCGCCAGCTTTATTGAAGCGTTCCCATAAAGCATATTGCTATAATCAATATCAACTGCTGCAGTAACAGATTGCTGAAATTCCGTTATATCTTCTACCGGATATAATGTAGTTCCCAAAAAGTCTGAAGGTTTAACCGTAACCGTTGCCTTTGCTTCAATTCCTGATGGATTCTCAGCATAATCGGGAAGTATAAGAGTTCCTGTGAATTCATAATCCGCTGCTGTATATTTATCGTAATCCGGGATGCCCGAATCCCAAACAACTGGAACCTGGATGGTCGAAGAATCTCCAAGGGTTACGGCGACCGTTTGCGGCAGTGCAATATAATCCTTTCCCGTATACACATTTATATCATCTATTTCTTCCACGCTCATTACAATAGCTTTTGCTACAATTATCCTGACGCTGGCTTTCATGTCGCTATGGTTCAATACATAATCAGGCAGCTCCAGCACTCCCTCTATTACATATGTCCCGGGTATATCCCCGTTATATCCTTCGGTATACCACTCCACACCTACTTCCATTTCAGTGTTGTCGCTAAGCTTGATTCCTATAATACCCTTAAGATCGATACTGCCTATATCGGTTCCGTATTCAACATTTATATCCGGTATTGAATCAACCTCCGTTACCCATACTTCAATTTCTTCAGGCTCTCCTACAATCACTCCCACTGTTGCCTTCTTATTATGCGGATTGGTCACGTCATCATGCAATATAAGGTCACCCGAAAACATATATAACCCGTCAAATTCTCCGTCATAATCCGAACCTTCAATATCCCAGTCTATATACATATCCCGCGGATCACCGATATTCAACGTAACTTCCGCCTGCTCCGGAAGATAAACAGCTTCCACTACTGACTTTTCAGTGCCGCGTGGAACCTGAATATTATCAAAGGTCTCCACTCCTATTACTATAATTTCTTCAACCGTTGCAGGTTCTCTTACAATTACATCCATCCTTGCTTTTAAGCCTTTTGTATTCGTTACTCCGGCGGGCATTTTCAATGTCCCTAAGAAAACATATGTCCCTGCTTTGCCCCCGTCATAAGCCGGCAGACCATCATCCCAGGTTACATCTGCGCTTTCGTTTCTTCCGTCGCTTAATACTATTCCTACACTGGCTGGGAGGCCGATATCTGCTTTGGCGGTACCATTATCTACAGTTTTTGTACCTAATGATTCTACACTCTTCAATGTAACCGAAATAGTGCCGCCACCGCCGCCACCGCTGCCACCGCCGCCACTACGGCCACCGCCGCCTCCACCTCCACCTCCGGATGTACTTTTAGCGGCTTTATAAGCGGTACAGTAAACATTGATTAATCCGGTTGCAGTATTTACGATTCTTGGTCTTGCGTCTACAGATACATTACTCGAATTGATATTTGCTGTTCCGATATAGCAATCTCCAGTTATTTTGGCGGGCTGATTGATGGTCAGGGTCTCTATCCTGACCGATTTATCAATCTTAATAGCAGTATCCTTTCCATTAACCTCCAATAACTTTATCGTTCCCCCTAAAACAGATATATTGGATAAGGCCTCCTTAATCTCAACCCTTTCAAAATCTCCTGCCAGCTCAACAATTCCGCTGTCCGGAGCAGACAGTATAACCTCACCGAAGCCTGATCCTGTCAAATCTGTCTCTTCTAACTTTGCAGCCGTTTGCACTCTTACAGCTCCAACCTTTGAGCCGCCTTGTGCGGCAAGATATATACCTGAGTCGTCATAGGTGCTGATGACTACTTCTCCTAAAGATGAATCCCTGAGGAATATGCCTTTTTTGCCTCCACTGATAGTTGTTGTTCCCGTTACCGTAATACGATCAAGTATAACTGTACCATCGCCAATTCCTTCAGTTAAATATAGGTTTCCTTCGATTACCATATTTTTTAATGTTATGCCAGGATTGATAATGGTTACATTCCCTTTTATTCTTGTTATAGTCTGTTCATCGCCGTAAATACCTGCTTTATCATACAATTCTCCGATTACTCTGTGTAATATCGTAGAGACTTCCGCCCTTGAGATGTTTGTTTTCGGTCTGAATGTATTGTCCTGGTATCCATTCATATATCCAAAACCTGCAACAGCACCTGACAAACCTTTTGCCCAAGGTTCAAAGTGCGCGAAATCACTGAATCCATTAGCAATGCTTTCATCGGGGTGCAATTTCAATACCTTTCCGAGTATTGCACTTACCATTTGCCTGCTTATTGGCTCTTCCGGCATCACCATGCTATCCTCAAGCAAATCAAGATAACCCTGAGCTTTAGCCTTTTTATATTCATTTGCATACCACTTGTCGGCGGACACGCTTAAATACTCATACACTGCTGTTTTATCAAAACCAAAGCTCCTGTTCACAAGTGCAAAAAATTCTGCTTGAGTCATTGGATTATCTGGTTTGAAAGTTCCATCCGGATAACCTGTCAATATTCCCCTGTTAACAGTATTTTCAATCATGCTTTCTGCCCAATGGCCTCTTATATCCACAATTTCTGCAAATGCATTCAAGGACACGGACAGCATTAAGCTTAAAATTAGACATAATGCAATCAAAGTTCTTAATGCTCTTATCATTTTATCCCTCCGCTCATATAATTTTTGAGTAACACTTATGTCATCCCTAAAAAATATGAAAGTGGTTGGACAAATATGATAGTTATATAAAATTTATATGTACTCTTATATCCTTCAGGAAATCAAATTCAACTTGTATATCAGATCCCAACACCATGATTTTTCGGACATATAAAGAAGACATATAAAATAGTAATTATTATAGTATAATATGATTAGGATCAAAAACAGGATAGAGGTTATATGATAGGAGGAAATTTGAAATGATTAAAGTAGTTGCAAAAAGCTTTGCAAAACCGGACAAGCTTGACAGGATTTTAGAGCTGTCTGAAGAACTGGTGGAAAAGACTGTTGTAGAGGAAGGCTGCATAAAATATGAGCTCTTTCAGGATATGAGAGATCCTAAAGTTATGATTATAATTGAAGAATGGGAAAGCGAGGAGGCATTGAATAAGCATATGGCTTCAGAGCACTTCAAAAGAATAGTGCCTCAGCTGAATGAACTGAGAGAAAAAGCATCGGAAGTCAATATATTAAAGAAACTCTTTTGAAGCAATATTCAGGCCCCACGGCATTATATGCCGCGGGGCCTTTTGTTACATTCCGGACAATACCTCCAGAACTTCATTAATGTCCGGCAGCTGGCTGATAGGATATACTTTAACCCATCTGACTATTCCGTTTTCATCTATAATAATATTTGCACGCTCTGATATTCCTTTTTTTTCTATAAAAATGCCGTAATCCCGGGCAACCTGCCCATGGGGCCAGAAATCGGAAGGAAGACTGACGTTATCAATGGCAATTACTGCGCTCCAGGCTTTTTTTGAAGGTACTGGGTCCACACTGAGACCAAGGGGCACGGTATTGAGGCTCTGGAATTTCTCCCAATTGACCTCCAGGGACCTCATCTGATCGGTGCAAACGGATGTCCAGGCAAGAGGATGCCATGAAAGCAGCACTTTTTTTCCTCTGAAATCAGATAAGCGTATTATCTGCTCCTTGTTATCCTTCAGGGAAAAATCCGGTGCAGTATCTCCTACTTTAATTCTTACCATAAATTCATCTCCTTTCTTGTTTATGTCTTAATCATATCATAAGTATTGTATCCGGGAAACAGGGTGGTGGCATAAAGTTCCTATATTGTCATATTGTATCGATTTAAGGTATAATAGAAAAAAGCATGCAGAAAGTAGGTTGACAGCATGTTTGATATGTGTCTTAAAGTATGTCAGCTGTTCTTCAATTCATATCATAAGGGCTTGTCATGGGCTAGCCGGGAGACTGGTTTCATTTGTTGCGTATCTGTGAATTACATAGAATATAAAAACATCATAATAACGATCGGGGCTATAATTTCGCTTCTTATTATATCCATTATCATACTTACATTCCAAATAAAAAAAATCAGCAGGATAAAGAGTGAGCTGCAGAATAAGAATGAAGAGCAGGCAGCATCGGACGATAAGCTGAAACATCAGCTTGAAGAACTTGAAAGGGTTCAGCACAGCCTGATAACCAGTGAGAAAAGATACTTTTTACTATTCGAAAAAATGATGAACGCTTTTTTTGTATTTGAACCGGTCATTGACAAGAATGGGAAAATGTCCGATATACGCTTTCTTAAGGTAAATCCGGGGTTTGAGTTCCATACAGGGCTGAATGCTGCTGAAATAATCGGAAAGACATGGATGGAGGTATATGATTATCCCAATAAGAATCTTCACATATACAATAGAATTTTGCTGACCGGGAAGCCTGAACATTTTGAGACCTACTATGAACAGGAGAATAAGTATTATCTGACCAATGCATTTAAGATATCAGACAACGAAGTTGGGGCAATATTTGAAAATATTACCCGATACAAGCAGGCAATCAATGAAATTACTATGCTCAATGAAGAACTGGAGCAGAAGGTTGCAGAGAGAACTGACGAGCTGCAGAGCGCGGTAAACGAGCTTGAAGCTTTTACATATACAGTATCCCATGATTTGAAATCACCCCTCAGAGCCATAGAAGGCTACAGCAGGTTTGTACTTGAGGATCTGGAATCGGGGCCGGGCGAGGAAACGGTGGAGATGATACATAATATAAGGAATATCAGTCTGGATATGATAGAAATGATAAGCAAGCTGCTTGAATACTCAACTACATCTAAGACTGAAATAGTAAAGGAAAGTGTTGACTCAGGGAAATTGTTCAAGTCAATAATTAATGAATTGTTATCAGTCAATTCGGACAGAAATATCGAACTAAAGGTGGTATCGGAACTACCTGTTGTTTTTGCCGACAAAGTGCTGTTTAAGCAAGTACTGTACAATATACTGTCCAATGCAGTAAAGTTTACAAAATTCAAAGACCAGGCTATTATCGAAGTTGGCTGCACAATTAATGAGGGAGAATACATTTTCCATGTCAGTGACAATGGGGTTGGATTTGATATGGAATACTCCGGGAAGCTGTTCGGCATATTTCAGAGGCTCCACACAAAAGATGAGTTTGAAGGAAGCGGTATAGGGCTTGTTACGGTAAAGAAGATCATACAGAAGCACGGAGGCCGGGTTTGGATGAAAGGCAGCATGGGGCAAGGGGCAACGGTATATTTTACATTGCCTGTTGAAAGAGGTGGAATGCATGCTTCAGATAATGATTGTAGATGATATGGATATTGTAAGAAGAGAGCTGAAAAGGCTGAAGCTGTGGGGTGACAAAACAGGCTTTGTCATCTCCGATGAAGCATGTAACGGGCATGAGGCGTTGGAAAAGCTCGAGAGAAGCAAGTTCGATATGGTTATTACAGACATAAGGATGCCTAAAGTAGACGGTATTGAGCTTCTTAAGGAAATAGCAGAGAGAAAGCTTTGCCCCTGTGTTGTACTGCTTAGCGATTACAGTGATTTCGTTTATGCCAGACAAGGATTGGTATTGGGAGCTTTTGACTATATAACCAAGCCGGTGGCAGAAGAAGAATTGGAAAAACTGCTTCAAAGAGCAAAGGAATATATATCCGGGAAAAGGATTGAGGAGCAAAGAATCATACAGCTGGAGCAAAAGCTGGTGGAAAAGGTGGATGTGTTTTTCCCGCAGTCGGAGGTCAGCCAGCTTATTGATGCCATAAAAGCCGGACATACAAAGACTGTTGAAAATGCAGGAAATATATTTGAAATAGTATATATAAATCTGAATCATGATTTGATTAAGGTGAAAAGCCTGCTAAACAGCATAATGCTTGAAATAACCAATAAACTATCAGCAAGCTGCAAATGGCTGGACAAATATGCGGATATTAATGCTATAAGAGCCATTGATTTTTCCGGAGCAAATGATCCGGATTCAATAAAAAACAGATTTGTCTCGGCTATCGGGAGAATCTCCGGCTTGATTGCAAGACTGAAACACGGCACGGAGGATAACGGGATTATAAGTCAGGTATGCAGTTACGTACTGGAGAATATTGACCGGAATATATCGCTGAGTGCAGTATCCGATTCCCTCTTTATGAACAAATCCTATATCAGTGAGGTTTTTAAGCAGAAGACAGGCCTATCCTTCATAGAGTATCTGACTATTGTAAAAATGGAAAGGGCAAAAAAGCTTGTCGGGGACGGAAGGTTAAAGACATATGAAGTTGCAGAGCTTTTAGGGTTTAAGGATATTGAGTATTTCAGCAGGCTGTTTAAAAAATATACATGTCTTACGCCCAACGAATATCGTCAGGGCATGGCCGGGGAAAACCAAAAATACCCGAAAAATTTCGGGGTATAAACCTAAGAATTTTTATTCATGCAATAAGGATAATTTTGTATTATTATACTGTAATACTGATTATCCTTATTTTTATGAATAGGAGATAAATATGAAGGAAATAGATGTATTGGTAGTGGAAGACTCATACTATTCAGCGGATTTAAATATAAGAGTACTAAGAAAAGCGGGATTTAATGTTCGGTATAAAATTGCTTCAAGCAGTAAAACTATGCGGGAAGCCCTTAAGGATAAGAATTGGGATATTATACTAAGCGATAATAATATGCCGGGCTTTGATGCACTTCAGGCAATTGATATAAGAAACCAATCAGGAAGCCTGGCACCCTTTGTGATTGTCTCGGAGCATATTCAAGAGATTGATATAAAGAAAGCAATGGAAAAGGGGTGCTGCGCCTATATAGCCAAAGAAAATCTGAACAGGCTGGGACAGCAGGTTGAGAAAATTCTGAAAGAATAATATAAATTAAGGAATCCATTGATGTAATATTTGTAATCATAGGAGGAACTAATGGTCGCATATAAAAATGAAAAAATACGCGAAGGTATTGAAAAATTGACTGGCAATGATGAGCCGGAATCCAATCAGATATCATTAAGAATAGCACTTACTTATATGCTTATAGGGGCTTTGTGGATACTTTTATCGGATAAGCTGCTGGGATTGCTTGTGGCGGATAATGCAGCCATAACCAGGATAAGTATGATAAAAGGTTGGCTTTATGTACTGGTTTCAGGGATACTGATCTTTGTTTTAATCAGTTCTTCACTTAAGAGGTTAAAGGTTGCTGAGGGAAAGCTTTATGACAGCTGTCAGAACCTGAGTGAAGCAAATATGGAACTGGAACACCTTGCATACCATGACCAGATTACGGGAGTCAGGAATAGAGCTTCACTTATAAAGCGTGTTGATGAGCTTGTCAGTTCAAATGACAGCATGAAGATTGCAATTCTTATTGCTGATATTGATAATTTTAAGTACATAAATGATACAATGGGACATAGCTTCGGCGATCAAGTGCTGATTAAAGTCAGTTCTCGTCTTGAAGGCTTGGTTGGAGTGGGTTCTACCGTATACAGACTTGACGGCGATGGATTTGTAATAGCCTTGGAGGGCTATGAGGAGGCATCCTTGGTTGAAAGGCTGGCAGACAGGGTGCTGCAGGGCTTTAAGACCCCACTTGATGTTAACGGCAGTAAATTATTCATTACAATAAGTATAGGTATTTCAATGTATCCGGAAAATGGAGACAGTTTGGATGAACTTCTGAAAAATGCAGATATTGCATTAAATAAGGCAAAAGAAACAGGGAAAGACAGAATAGTTTTCTATGACAGAACCATGAATGAAGCAGTATCAGAGAGAGTAAACATAGAGAAGCATTTGAGAGCAGCATTGTTTAACAACGAATTTGAATTGTTTTACCAGCCCCAGTGGGATATTGCCCAAAACAGGGTATCAGGCCTGGAAGCACTGATAAGATGGAAAAACCCTGAGCTTGGGCATGTAAGCCCCCTTAAATTCATCAATGTTGCTGAAGATACACATATGATTATTCCTATAGGAGATTGGGTGTTGAAAAGTGCCTGCATGTACCTGAAAGGGCTGCACAGGCAAGGCCATGATAAGCTCTCCGTATCCGTCAATATTTCCATGGTCCAGCTGCTTCAGGATGATTTCGTTAACAAAGTAACTGAGATACTTGATTATGCCGGCTTGAATCCGGAGTATCTTGAACTTGAAATTACGGAATCAGTATTGATGGAATCCTGTGATGCATTGGTAGGGAAGCTCAAGCTTCTGAAGGACCGGGGAATAAAAATTGCATTGGATGACTTTGGAAAGGGATATTCCTCTCTTAACTATTTAAAGCAGCTGCCGATATCCACTCTGAAAATAGATAAATCATTTATTGATACCATAGAGTCCGATAGTAAACATAAATCCCTGACAAATCTTATTGTAAAGCTGGGAAGGACCATGGGACTGAGTGTAGTGGCGGAAGGTGTTGAAACAAAGGAGCAGTTGGATTATCTTATCAAGCATAAGTGTGATAAGGTCCAAGGGTATCTGTTCAGCAAGCCAATGCCGGAGGGAAAGGTCATTGAGGCTATAAGCGGGCTGACTGTCAGTTCTTATTGATCATCAAGGAAATTGAGGCCTCACGGCAATATTTGCCGTGGGGCCTTTCATTATGAGCTTTGCTGCTGATTCTGCTGCTGGTTGTTTTGCCCTTTACCCATTATCTGAGGCAGCTGATTTATCAATTGGCTCATATTGCCCGGATTGGCGTTGACAGGCAGAATGGAGACATTTTCACCATCTACCAGTGCCAAAGCATCGGTACTGATTCTGGCACCAAGGCCCAGAGCATCCATTCCTGCATTGCTGGTTCCCTGGTTTGAGCCTGCAGCCCCTCCGGACATTTTGCCGGAAGTATTACCGCCTCCATATCCGATTGTAACGGAGATAATAGGAATTAAAGTCTTATCTCCTTGAGAAACGGGTTTTCCCAGCAATCCTTCATTCTGAGTAAAGGTTTCAATATTTGAGAACAACGTATCAATATTCTGGGTTAGAGAATTATTAACTTCCATGGATTTTCCTCCTTTGACAATACTGTTTTTCATATGAGCTTCATCAGCGAGTAGCCCAGGTTGAGCTTAGCATTGGCATTCAAATTGATATAGTTGCTGTTTGCCATAAAGTCCGGTTTTTGATATAAGGATGCTACATTTAAGAACCGTGAAACCGCGCTCACTGTGCTGCAGGCAAGGCCTGTAACAAAAGGATCCCGGAATCCATATTGAGTATTCACATGAATTTCGGTTGGCTTGAGGCTTCTGAGAATATTGCCTTTTCTGTTGGTGTATTGTTTTGGTTTTATCAGTTTTGTCAAAATCCTTTTGTTTAGAAGATATACTCGTATAAGAAACCCGCTGCCTTCCCTAACTATTACCGACCTCAGCAGAGGATGAAGCCACCTCAATGTCAGGTGCATATCTGATTTAGCAGAGTCATAGCTTAGATTGATTCTTGATGACACGGTGAATAATAAGAAAATAAAAAACAGAAGCAGCAGTAATAGTATAAACAGTAAAGTCATGGAACTAACCTCCATGTCTGCATTTGTTCAACCCTTAATAGTTTAACCATTTCGGACTTATTTACTGTGTCAGAATATACTGTCTCTTACATATATGACTATACAGCATCTTGTCATTTGTTTTATCAGTATTTAAGAACTGTTTACTTGCCATGTTAAAAAAAGTGATAAAAATATACATATAAGGAAACCTATGCTAAAATTTAAACAGATTGATTATATAATGTGGGGGGTTAAATTGAATAAAATGAATAGGAGACTTATCAGCCTTACAGTCACTTTATTATTGATTTTCACTATAATGACGGGATGCACACAAGAGAATGCCGGGGAAACTGATATTGAAGCAGCAGGTTTGGGAAAAGAAAACATTCAGCAAGAGAATCTGATGAGTATTATTAATGAGCTTACCTCTGAAAAATACAGGGGAAGGCTGACCGGAACCAAAGAGAACAGTATGGCTGCTCAATATATAGCGGATTATTTTAAAAAAATCGGCCTTGAAAATCCTGAGGGGTTGGATATGTATATGCAGTCATATGTTCAGCCTTCTATAATATTATCAGGTAAGCCTGTGCTGCAGGTTATTGATGAGGATGGAAAGGTAATAAATGATTTTAAATATCCGGATAACTTTGTTCTGCGCAGATTGTCCAGTGATACTGATGCACTGGATATGGAAGTTTCCATGTGCCTGATTGAAGACTATGGGATGCTGCGGCTGCACAACGATGAGCTTACAGAAAAGGCTTTACTGCTGCCATGGGAGTATTACAATTTACTTAACAGCCAGAATAACCCGGCAGATTTAGCAGAAATGTTCGGTGCCAGTCTTGTTATAAGCGAATTTGATTTATCTGAGAATGATCTTGGCTATAATTATCTGAAAATAAGACCACTATTTGACACATGGATGACATCAAAGGAGTATAAACCTTTTATCTTTGTTGATAGTGACACTTTTTCCAAGCTGGAGGAGGGTATGAAGAATGGCAAAAAACTGAAATTCAGTTGTAATTCCGAAATTAACCTCCGCAATACCGCGGCTAATGTTATAGGGCTGATACCCGGAAGTGATCCGGAGCTGAAAGATAATCATATAATAATTGGTGCACATTTTGATCATGTTGGCGACAATATGAACGGCAGTTACAATCCGGGAGCATTGGACAATGCATCGGGTACTGCAGTTATGATGGAGCTTGCAAGAATCATAAAAGAAAGCAGGATACAGCCAAAGCAATCTATCCTGTTTATTGCTCTGAATGGGGAAGAGAGCGGCCTATGCGGAGCTCGATATTATTGTAAGAATCCCGTCAGACCCCTGGAAAAAGCCGTAATGATTAATCTTGACATGGTGGGATCTGCTGCGGATGTACCGCTTACAATAGCTATAGCTTCTTCAAAAAGCGACAGCAGTCTCAGGGATGACTTGACAGAATGCGCAGATAACCTTGGTATTTCTTATATAAAGGAATATGAGGGCGCCAGTGATCATGCAGTTTTTGATAATTACGGCGTGCCGGCAGTATGCCTTATAAACATGGATTTATCGTATGGATATCACAGTCCTCATGACACGATAAAAGCAGTTAATGGGGCCAGAGTACAAGAAATTGCCGGCTTGGTTTTAGAATACATAGTAAATAAAGCTTACTAGGATTGATTACCGGAATACCGATTATTTTAAGCGCCACATCTTTCGTTGTCTTACTTAAGAATGCTGCTATTCTGTATATTTTATTGACAGTACAGGGGAAAATTAATATAATTACCGTAAGTATGGGACAGTTCCTGACTGTCCCGATTTACTGAAAAGGACGGAGTGGATCGGATGAGTAAGAGACCTGTTGTATTGGTTGTTATGGATGGCATAGGAATAAGTGACGAGGAAAAGGGTAATGCGGTGAAGGCTGCAAATACGCCGACTCTTGATATGCTTATGAATCACAGTCCATATACATTGATAAAAGCCCACGGCACGGCTGTCGGCCTCCCCTCTGATGAGGACATGGGAAATTCCGAGGTAGGTCATAATGCTTTGGGCAGCGGACAGATTTTCAGCCAGGGGGCCAAGCTGGTAAATGAGTCAATAGAGAATGGGAAAATGTACAATTCCGATACATGGCGCAAGATAGCCGGAAATTGTATTGCTAATGGCTCTGCCTTGCATTTTATCGGACTACTGTCAGATGGTAATGTGCATTCAAATATTGCCCATCTGAAATCAATGATTATCAGAGCCAAGGAGGACAAAATCAAAAAGGTGAGGATCCATGCCCTGCTTGATGGCAGGGATGTATTGGCAACATCGGCGCTGGATTATGTGGAGCAGGTTGAAAAGCTGTTCAAGGAGCTGAATGACGGCAGCTTTGACGGAAGAATAGCCAGCGGCGGCGGAAGAATGAAGATTACCATGGACAGATATGAGGCAAACTGGGATATGGTAAAGCTTGGCTGGGATACTCATGTATGGGGCAAGGGCAGGCAGTTTGGTTCTGCCAGTGAAGCAATATGCACATATAGGGAGGAACTCCCCGGGGTAATTGACCAGGATCTGCCTCCGTTTGTAATTGCGGAAAACGGTATCCCGATAGGTACTATCAATGACGGAGACAGTGTCGTGCTGTTTAATTTCAGAGGAGACAGGGCGTTAGAAATAAGCATGGCCTTTGACTATGAGGATTTTGACAAGTTCGAAAGAGGCAGGTACCCCAAGGTTATGTTCTGCGGCATGCTTCAGTATGATGGCGATTTGAAGCTGCCTAAGAATTTCCTGGTTTCACCTCCTGATATAAAGAATACATTATCCGAGCATCTGGTTAAGTACGGCATAAAGCAGTATGCCGTATCTGAAACACAGAAGTACGGGCATGTTACATACTTCTGGAACGGCAACAGAACCGAGAAGTTTGACGATGAGCTTGAGGATTTTGAGGAGATACCTTCAGACAGGGTATCCTTTGATGAACGTCCCTGGATGAAGGCTGCAGAAGTTACGGATAAGCTTATTGAAGCCTTGAAATCCGGTAAGTATGAATTCTTAAGAGCTAATTACCCAAATGGTGATATGGTTGGCCATACCGGCAGCTTTAATGCCACCAGAATAGCAGTGGAAGCCGTTGACCTTTGCCTTGCAAGGGTTATAAAAGCAGTGGATGAAGCCCAGGCCATAATCATTATTACGGCCGATCATGGCAACGCAGATGAGATGCTGGAAAAAACCAAGGGGGGCACTGCAAAGGCAAAAACCAGTCATACACTCAATCCGGTTCCTTTTATAATCTACGACAAAATGCAAAGGCACGAAATAAAGGAAGGGAACTTCGGGCTTGCAAATATTGCCGCAACTGTAACAACCCTGCTGGGAATAGACCACCCTGATTGCTGGGAAGAAAGTATAGTATAAAAATCCATTGACAATGCTGTGGCTGCTGAGGAGGATCAAAATGTCTATAGTAATACTTGACGCCATGGATGATAAAAACAATATCTCCAGCACATTGGAGGAGAAACTTACGGATGCCGGACATGAAATGATAAGCTTTAAGCTTAAGAATATGAATATAATGCCCTGCAGGTCATGCGGAGCCTGCGGATTCAAGTCTCCGGGCAAATGCGTAATTCAGGATGACTCCCATGAAGTATTAAGAGCAATTGCAAGATGCAGCACATTTATAATGCTTACCCCTGTAAGATTCGGGGGATATGCGTCAGCTCTCAAGAAAATTGTGGATAAGTTTATGACCCTGGGTCTTCCTTCGTATATGGTAAAACAGGGGCATCTGCTCCATCCTATGCGTTATGGCAGCAAATTCATAGTCGGTATAGGAGTATACGACGGAGATTCAAAGGACAGGGAAGACTGTTTCAATAGGCTTGTGGAAAATAATGCCTTTAACATGCAATCAGAATATCGCACCCTTATATTGAAGCCATCCGGAGATGGAGAGAAAATAAAACAGGAAATAAGCAGTCTTATAAGGGAGGTATGCTGATTATGGACGCAAAAAGACTGGTCTTAATAAACGGAAGCCCAAGAAAGAAAGGAACATCCTACAGTTTTTCAAGGACAATAGGAATGCTTGCGGAGGCTTCGGGGAATACAGCTGAAATCATACATGCAATTGACTACTTTGACGGGAAGGAGGATTTTGAGTCCCTGAAGGAGCTGATAATAAAAAGCGATATAATAGCAGTTATCTCACCATTATATGCAGATACTCTTCCCTATCATGACATATGGCTTCTTGAAAAGCTTGCAGATGAGTATCAGGATGCCTTGAAGGGCAAGGATTTTTTCGCTGTAGGGCAGTGCGGATTCCCGGATATAACCAGAATAGAGCCTCTGCTGGACAGCTGCAGGCTATTTGCTGAAGAAACTGAAATGAGATGGCTTGGGGGTCTTGCCTTTGGAGGCGGGCCGTTGATAAACGGGGCTTTTCTGGAGGAACTGGGTAAAAAGGGAGAAAAAATCACCTTGGGTTTCAAACTCGCTTTGGATAATATACTTAAGGGAGAAAAGATTGACACTGATTCTCAAAAGCTTATAATGTTTAATATTCCGAAACTTTTATACCGGCCTATGGCAGCTTATTTGAACAATAATGCCAGAAAGCAGGCACGTCAAAATGGGAATATTGATTTTGCAAGAAAGGTTTATTTTGAATAGGCCGGGATTGCTGACAAATAAAAGTGAAAACAGTAATATATAGTCACGTATAAGCATACTTTGACTATACATTACTGTTCTTTCTTTGTTATATGCCAATGTACTTCGTCAGCATTTTACATAATTATCGAAGTAGCCCTGAATATACACAACAGGTGTACCCTTGTCCCCGCTGCCTGAGGTCAGGTCGCAGAGGGAGCCTATCAGATCGGTAAGCCTTCTGGGAGTGGTGCCCTGTGCCTCCATACAGCCTACCAGGTTTGAGCCCTTGCACCTAATGTATTCAGATACGGCATTTTTTAATTCTTCTCCTTTTAAATGAGCAAAGTTATTATCAGCAATATACTTCAATTTTATTTCATTAGGCGTCCCTTCCAGTCCTGAGGTATATGCAGGGGATACTACAGGGTCGGCAAGCTCCCAAATCTTGCACACCGGATCCTTAAAAGCCCCATCTCCATAAATCATAACCTCCACTGTCCTGCCTGTCTTTTCTTTCAGCATCGCCTGAATATTTTCAACTATAGGCTGGCAATTGCGGGGAAAGAGCTTTACACTGTTTTCCGTTGCTTTGTTTGAACCGAGCAGGCCGTATACTTCATTGAAGCCGCTGCCGCCAACGGGTGAAGACATAATGTCATCCAGGCCGTATACCTTTTCTCCGCCGTTTTCCTTCAGTATTCTTTTTGTCCTGGCTCTTGTGTGGATATCGCAGCAGAGTACATTTTTCGTATGTTTGAGGATGGTTAAGGGGTCGTTGGAGAATATTATTTCACACTCAGTGCCTTGTTCAGTGATTATGGATTTATAATATTCAATATAATCAACACCGGTAAAAGCATGCCTGCTGTATCCGAAGTATCGGCGAAAATCACTCTCCGTCAATACATCCGACCAGGGATTCAGGTTCTTTTCGCTGAAGGTATCAATATCTATCAGTTGATTTCCCACTTCATCGGTGGGATAACTGAACATCAGTACCACTTTCCCTGCCCCTTTTGCAATGCCCTTAAGGCATATGGCAAACCGGTTACGGCTCATGATTGGGAATATTACTCCGATTGTATCGTTTCCGAATTTTAATTTAATGTCTTCTGCTATATCATCTATTGTTGCAAAGTTACCCTGAGCTCGGGCAACCACTGATTCAGTAACAGCAACAATATCACTGTCATTGATGCTGAAGCCTTCTGATTCTGAAGCTTTTAATACAGTATTCACGACAATATCCGTTATATTGTCTCCCTGCCTGATAATAGGAGCACGGAGTCCTCTTGAAATAGTACATGTCATTTTTTCCATAAATATCTCTCCTCAACTGTATCAGATTACCAGATATAAAGTGTTTCCATACTATAATATACAATAGCATTTGACATAAGTAAAACATTAATTGTATTTCACATACTTATATTTTTGTGGAAATAAAAAGTAATCAAAGAATACTATTTTTATATTTATTATGTTACAATAAGTATTATTACATATTACAAAGCGAAATCAAAATGCTTTTATTGAATGTAATTTACACAATAGCATAAGGAGGACATTAAATGTTTGGAAAAGCTGCAAATAAACCTTGTAATGAAGCAATATGTATTCTTAACTATGTTGAAAAGAGGCTTGAAGGATCTGAAACACAAGAGCCTGAGGTAGGATATCCGATTCATTTAAATGTTCTGAAGTATTTTAATAAGCTCTTGGACAGCGAAAGGAAAATGTCCTCAGCAGCTAAGCAAATGCTGTCAATAACAGCAGATTTAAGCAGCTTTGATGTGAACATGTCTCATAGTTCCTATAATCTCATTGACTTTTCAAATGAGATGTCCGTGCTGAGTGAGTCAAACCTTGCAATAGTCCAGCAGACAACAGCAAGTATGAATCAGGTAAATGAAAGTGTAAGCAGCACCTCGGATACATTATCACAGCTGGCTGCAGCATCAGAGGTTTTAATTTCAAGGAACAATCAAAGCCTGTCTCAGATACAAGAAGTAAATGAGCTGAAGAATAATGTAATGAATGATGCAAATATCATGAGCACACAGATTCAGCAGTTGGTTGAGATGGCAAACAAAGTTAATAATATAGTGAATGATGTCAGGGCTATAGCAGACCAGACTAATCTTTTGGCACTTAATGCATCCATTGAAGCGGCAAGAGCCGGCGAGCACGGGAGGGGATTTTCGGTTGTAGCCCAAGAAATCAGAAAACTTGCAGATGATACAAAGAAGAGCCTGGAAGGGATGAATGCTTTTGTTAATAATATTCAGAGCGCAGCCTTATCCGGCAAGCAGAGTATGGACAATACGGTAAGCTCTACTTATGAAATGAGCCGTAAGCTGGATATTATTACCGATACAATCGGAGAAAATGTAAATATGCTTAACTCAACAATAGGGGATATTAAAGTAATTAATGATTCTATGGAGGGTATCAGAATTGCAGCCGGTGAAATTAATAAAGCAATGGAAGCCTCAAGCCAGGATGCGGAAAAGCTTAGTCAGATGACTCAGGAAATAACACAGAACGCAATGGAGAGTGCAGAGCAGGCAAAGAAGATATCCAAGATAGATGACGCATTATCCGGAATTGTAAAAGAAATGATGAATGCACTCCTTGGAAGCAAAAACTCAATGAGCAATCAGGAATTGCTGCAAAACCTGAGCAAGGCCAAAGAAGCGCATAAGAATTGGGTGGATAATCTTAGACGTATTGTGATTGAAATGAGGACCTACCCCATACAGACAAATGGAACTAAATGTGCTTTCGGGCATTTTTACAATTCCATATATATAAACCATCCGTCGGTAAAAGATGATTGGAAAGCTATTGACAGTATACATACTGAGCTCCATAATTATGGGCATAGGGCAACAGAAGCTGTAAAGGCGAAAAACAAATCCGAGGCTCAGGAATGGTGTAACAAAGCGGAAGAATTATCAAAACAGGTGGTTTCGTACTTGGATAAGGTAATATCGGGGATAGAGGATCAGGATAAAAAGGGTATACAGATTTTAGGCAGCGCAAGATCCTAAACCGGGGAGGAGCTAAGCTATGGTAGAAAGAAGAAGACATGAAAGATTCAGCATTACGCTTGAATTAGAAATATCTTCACTCTTCAAGCAGGATTATGAATTGATTCATGATGTAAACGAAAGCATAGAAGTAAGGAACATATCAAAGTCAGGCATAGGGTTCTTTTGCAATCATGAACTGCCTTTAAACTACTACTTTGATGCCAAAATACAATTGGCACCGGATAAGTATTTCTACGCCGTATTAAAAATCGTACGTATGGAAAAGCTCGACGATGGGTACTTTGTAGGCTGTGAGTTTGTAGGATTGGCAGACATACTGAGTATGAAGATTGACTTGTATGGCAAGGAACAGATATGAATTAGGGACGGCTTTATACCGTCCCTTAGCTAAGTTATGCAAGCGGGTTTTCAATAAGTGTGGCAAATTGAAAGTCATGATCGTGGCAGGCGTCAAAGGTAGTCGTATCACTGGCGAAGTGAACATGCTTGCCGCCGCCGACCGGAACTTGAAGACCTGTTATTCCTCCTACCCCGTGTATATGACCTAAGAAGAAGTCCGTATCGGTCATGAAGGTGTGCACATGTCCTCCGGGAACAAATATCACTTCACTGGTGACTCCTGCAAATCTGTGGTTATGTGCTTCCACGTCTTGTGAAGGAAGCATTGTACTTCCCAGGAATTCATGATTATGGGTCTGAGTCTCCTCGATGTATTCGTATTTATATGAAGATTCTGTCTGCTGTATATTATTCTTTTCTTTTTTTGAGCCGAAAGTTACCATTGGCATTATAGTATCCCCCCTTTCGCTGTAATATCCCGGACATAACGGTTTGTCCCAATACACAATATGCAGCAGTATGAGGGATGTTACAATTCCTGCCGAGTTGCCACACTGTCCAACAAATGTTAAAATAAGCTATGATGTATATAAAATTGCCCGGAGGGATATAATATGAAGCTGATTTCATGGAATGTAAATGGTCTTAGAGCCTGTATACAAAAGGGCTTTTTGGAATACTTCAGAGAGGTGGATGCTGATGTTTTCTGTATCCAGGAGAGCAAGCTGCAGGCAGGGCAGGTGGATCTGAAAACTCCCGGCTATCATCAGTATTGGAATTATGCTGAGAAGAAGGGCTATTCAGGGGTTGCCGTTTTCAGCAAAGCCGAGCCGCTGAGCTTTACTTGCGGAATAGGCAAGGAAGAGCATGACAAGGAAGGAAGAGTAATTACTCTTGAATATGATGATATGTATATTGTTACTGTATATACCCCTAACTCCCAGGAGGAACTGGCAAGGCTGGACTACAGAATGCAATGGGAGGTTGAATTCAGGAGTTACATAAAGGGATTGGACGGGAAGAAGCCTGTTGTGATTTGCGGGGATATGAATGTTGCGCATAGGGAAATAGATTTGAAGAATCCGGGAAGCAACAGGAGAAATGCAGGATTCACCGATGAGGAAAGGAACAAGTTCAGCGAATTTTTGGGAGCGGGTTTTATAGATACCTATAGGTATTTCTATCCTGACAGGGCGGGGGTTTACTCCTGGTGGTCATACCGCTTTAATGCAAGAGCTAATAACGCCGGTTGGCGAATAGACTATTTTTGTGTTTCTGAAAGGCTGGCTGATAGACTGGTCAGTGCGGATATTCATACGGAGGTACTGGGATCGGACCACTGTCCGGTAGAATTGATTATGAAATAACGAAAACAGGGGATGCATATGATTAATACTTTTGATGAACTGGGACTGGATGAGCGACTGGTTGAGGGCTTGAAAAAGCAGGGGATTACGGAACCGACACCAATACAGGCCGATACCATTCAATTAGCCTTGGAAAACAAGGATATAGTCGGGCAGTCACCTACAGGAAGCGGGAAGACACTGGCATTTCTGCTTCCTATTTTTCAAAGGGTGGATGCCGGCAAAAGAGAGAACCAGGCAATAGTATTGGAACCGACTCATGAGCTGGTGATGCAGATAGAAAATCAGGCAAAGCTGCTGTCTGCAAACTCAGGCATTGCTGTTACTTCCGCAGCCGTTATCGGAGAAGTGAACATCACCCGGCAGATAGAAAAGCTGAGAGAGAAGCCCAATATAATCATTGGTTCCGCAGGAAGGGTGCTGGAGCTTATAAAAAGGAGAAAAATCAATGCCCAGACGGTAAGGACCATAGTCATTGATGAGGGAGACAGAATGCTTGATGAGCACAATTTGGGAACTGTCAGAGAGGTTATAAAAACCACCTTACGGGACAGGCAGCTTATGATTTTTTCCGCTACCATAGGTGAAAAAACCTTGAGTACCGTAAGGGAGCTTATGAAGGACCCTCAGGTAGTCCGAATTGAAGACAGAGGGAAAATAAGTCCGGATATCCGGCATATATACCTGGTGACTGAGAAAAGGGATAAGATTGAGGTTCTCCGGAAGCTGGCGGCGTCAATCAAGCCTGAAAGAGCCATAGTATTTATTAATAAGAGCGAGGAACTGCAGCTGACGGCTGCAAAGCTTAAGTATCATCATCTCAGCGCTTGTGATATATCCGGCAGCTCAGCGAAGGAAGAACGGAAAAAAGCATTGGAGGGCTTCAGGAAGGGAGACATAAAGCTTCTGGTCGCCTCCGATATAGCAGCCAGAGGGTTGGATATAAAAGGCGTAACCCATATATTCAACCTGGACCTGCCGGAAGACCCCAAAGGATATTTGCACAGGGCAGGAAGAACAGGCAGGATGGGGGAGCCCGGCATGGTAGTCTCTATTGTTACAGAAAGAGAGGTTCCTTTCTTAAGAAAATGTGAAAGGGATCTCAAAATACGAATATGTGAAAAGATAATCTCCAGGGGGAAAGTGATGGATCCTCCCCAAGGAAAAACGGCAGCAGGAAAAGGGACCGGGAAATAAACTGGTATGCCGCAAATAGCTTCCCGGAGAAGAATTATGATAAGAAACTCTTGATTCGGGCAGCAAAATATATTACAATAATTTCATTGTTCGGATTCATAAAGATAGAGGTGCAGAATGAGCAACTTTAGTTTCAGCATAATTGAATATCTGGCTTATGCTCATGCAATTACAGGTGATTTTGGGGTACAAGGGAGAAGTATACCCAAAATCGAATATTATGTAAACCAATAAGCCAAAACTTTACTGATAATAATATATTGCTATAGCCCCTGAGTAAGGTTTTTACTTAGGGGTTTTTTGCGTTTAAGGAGAAGATTATTATGAATTATGATATTCAATTAAAGAATAACATTAACAAAAACTATATATATACATTGCTTCAGAACATTGACCTGACCAGGGGAATATGGATGATATACCTTGCAGGTAAAGGTATGAGCCTCACACAATTGGGCCTTCTGGAGATGATATTCCACATAACCTCTTTTCTGATGGAGGTTCCCACCGGAGCTGTCGCTGATATTTTCGGAAGGAGGATAAGCAGGATACTGGGAAGGGTGCTGTCCCTGGTCAGCGTTGTAATCCTGCTTGCTGCCGATTGCTTCCTGTGGTTTGCAATATCCTTTGTGTTCACTGCTCTATCCTTCAATCTCGAGTCAGGAGCCGGGGATGCTCTTATATATGATTCACTTAAAGAAATCGGTGAAGAGGACATGTATATGAAAATATCCGGCAGCAAGGAGGTTTTTTACCAGGCTGCGGGGGTGGTCTCATTCCTGGTCGGTGGTTATATGGCCACGAAGAGCTATAATATAGCTTTTGCAATAACAATTATCATAGGAGCGGCTGCTGTATTGCAGTCCTTCAGTTTCAAGGAGCCGACCATAGGCAGAAACAAAGAAGAACAAAAGGGGAGAAATATATTTTTAAATCAGCTTAAGGAAAGCTTGAGAGTGGTAAAAAACAATCCCAGGATAGTGTCTCTCATAGTTTTCACAGAAATAATACTTACCTTTTGCACTTGTATATTCTTCTATTTACAGAACTTTTTGAAAGGAGAGGGCTATAGCGAGGCAATAATAGGGGTTGTATACGCTGCTTCGTTTGTTGCTGCAGCCTTGACCGCATCCTGGGTTCACAGGATAGAGAGAGTGATAAAGGAACAGGGAATACTGCTTATAATACCTTTTGTCACAGTGGCGTGCTTATGGGGCATAGCACTTAGCCCATACCACTTCATTTTCTTTATACTGCTTACAATTACGGAAGAGATAGTGTATATAGCCATGAGCGACTATATAAACAAGATGATACCCAGTGAAAATCGTGCTACTATACTCTCATTTTCAAGCATGATATTCAGTTTCTTCATGATTACGGTTTTTCCTCTAGTGGGGCTACTTGGAGACAGGTACTCTCTGGATTTTGCCATAATGTGCCTGGGTGGGCTTGGCAGTATTTTTGTGCTGTTTAACAGCTTAATGCTCCTGGTACCAAGAGGCAAAGTCAGAAGATAACAAGGCCGCCTCCGCTTAAGCGGAGGCGGTTCTTAATTGCTTATGTATTGGGAAGATGCAGAGCCTGCCCTTTTGCTGCATGGGCTGCTTCCTGTATTGCTTCCGATAATGTGGGATGTGCGTGTATTGTTGTCAGTATCTCATCAACTGTAGCTTCAAGCCTTATTGCTAAAGCACCTTCTCCAATCATCTCCACCGCCTGGCCTCCGGCTAAATGGAGCCCCAATATCTCGTCAGTTTCGGAATCCAGTACAAGCTTGGCCATACCGTTTGTTTCTCCCGTTATCAAAGCCTTACTGTTTGCATAAAAGGGAAATATGCCGGTCTTGACCTTATACCCTCTTGCGGATGCATCCTTTTCAGTGATTCCGACTGCTGCAAGCTGAGGTTTTGTATATACGCAATATGGAACGGTTCTAAAGTCTATATCAGAGTGTTTTCCCATAATGTGCTCGGATACATATATGCCTTCCGCTGACGCAATATGGGCAAGCATTGCTCCGCCTTTCACATCCCCGATGGCATAAATGTCCGGGTTACTGGTTCTAAAATTCTTGTCCACAGCTATAAAATTTTTGTTCAGCTTTACCCCAATCTCATCCAGGCCCAGGTTATCCGTCACCGGGCTCCTTCCCACGGCAACCAGGACTTTTTCAGCTTCCAGATATTCTTTTCCATAAACAGTATCTATGCTTACCTTCAGCCATCTGCCGCCCTTTTCGATTTTTTCGACCATAGCCCCCTTCATTATCCTTACACCGTCAGTCTCAAGCTGAAGCTCCAGGCAGGCTGCAATATCTTTGTCCATATTTGCGATTATGTCAGGAAGCATTTCAACAATTACAACCTTTGAGCCCAGATTGGAGTAGACATTTGCCAATTCTGCCCCAATTATGCCGCCGCCTACTATACACAGGCTTTCCGGTATTTTTTCAAATGACAGCGCTTCTGTGCTGCTGACTACTCCGTCCAGATCCATACCCGGTATAGGAATCCTTGCAGGCCTGGAGCCGGTAGCTACTACCGCCTTATCAAAAAACAGGATTTCCTTTTCTCCATTTTTATTTACAACCTCAATTTCATTTTTGCCTGTAAACCTTCCTGAGCCGTTGATAACCTTTACTCCCTCTGATTTTAATATGTTTTCTACACCATATGTCAGCTGTGATATTATGAGATCCTTCCTTTTCTGGAGTTTTTCCCATGTAAGCTTCAGGCCTTCGATTTCAAGTCCGAGTTCCCCGGGCTCTTCCTTCAGCATTTTATATAATACTGCAGTGTGCAGTAATACTTTTGCAGGAATGCAGCCGGCATTCAAACAGGTTCCTCCGATTTTATCCTTTTCTATTAAAACCACTTCGGCACCATGCCGGGCTAAGCTTATGGCACAGACATAACCGCCGGGGCCTCCGCCGATAACAATTGCTTTCATGATTTCCCCCCTAAAGCAGCAGCATTGAAGGTTTTTCAATCATTTTCTTTAAATGGGAGAGAAAACCGGCCGCAACCGCACCGTCTACCGCTCTGTGATCTGCTGTCAGGGACAGATTCATCAATGGCTTTGTCACAAAACCGGAACCCTCGTTTACTACAGTATCCACAATTGCAGTGATACCAAGTATTGCAACCTCCGGCTGGTTTATAATCGGTGTAAAGCTTTCTACTCCGAACATTCCTATGTTTGTTATTGTAAAGGTTCCGCCTTCTATATCGTTCATACTAAGCCCGTTATTCCTGGCCTTTTCAGCCAGATCCCTTATCTCCCCTGATATTTCCTTCAAACCCTTCAAATGGGCATTTTTCACTACCGGTACTATTAGCCCCTCCTCCAATGCAACAGCGACTCCCATATTTACATAGCTTCTCAATACTATTTCCTCACCTTCAACAGATGAGTTCAATAATGGAAAATCCAGAAGAGCCTTTGAAGTTATCTTAACTAAAATATCCGTGTATGTAAGATTGATTTCACTTTTCAGTTCGTCCTTCATTTTCTTTATGTTTGTCATATCAACCCTGATATTATAATGTACCACGGGAGATGTATGCCAGCTTTCGGTCATCCGGGCTGCAATGATCTTTCTCATGGCAGTCATGGGCATTCTTGTCTCTTTTTCCTTGGATACATGATCAAGAACATCCTGCTTTGTGATTCTTCCGCTCTTATTGATTTCATCAATGGAAACATTATATTTATCAGCAATTTTGCTTGCCATAGGTGTTGATTTTTTTGCTTTGCCGGTACTTCCATAAGCCTCAACATCATCTACGGTAATCCTTCCATCCGGGCCTGAGCCTATAATATCTTCTATTTTAATGCCCCTTTCGGAAGCCAGTCTTTTAGCTGCCGGGGAAGCAATGATTCTGCCTGATTTTTTACTTTCCTTCGGTTCTTCGGCTATTTCTTCCTTTCCTGAGGCTTTTAGAAGCTCAGATATATCCTCATTCATATTTCCGATTATTGCTACGGGAGTGAGACATGGAGCATTTTCACCTTCCTGAAGGAGATGCTTTATCATAAATCCGTTTTCCGCTGCTTCAATATCATTGGCAAGCTTATCTGTTTCCAAAGCATACAGAGCATCTCCCGTTTTAAATTCCATACCTTCTGCCACATACCATTTTGTGAGCTTTCCTTCCTTCATGGTCAATCCCAATTTAGGCATAGTTATGTACTTTGCCATTAACATACCTCCTCACCGCTGATTATGAAAAAACCATTCTCCTGAGCAATTTCCAAGGTTCTTTTGACATCCACATGATAAGGGCCGTTCCTTGTGACCTTGAATATAAATTCATCCCCTTCCTTGAAAGGCACTTCCCTTTCTCCGTCAACGGCTATAATACCTCCTCCGGTAGTTTTGTAATAATACTCTTCATTTAAATTCAACCTGGTTAAATTACCCGCATTTACTTTTTTAAGCATTCCTGCAGCAATAGGAACGATTACGGTTTTTCCGGAGCAGTTCAAATCAACTGAAGCTCCGTAATCATCGCCTTCTTTTATAGTCATCATGCAGCCTACCAATGAAGAGAACCCGATGGATGCGGGATGTGCCCTGGATACGATAACTTTTATCATATCCTCCACATTCCAGATTGCTTTGGATCCGACATATAAATCTTTGCATATTACTGCGTCTATCAAGGCAATATCAGTAAATATGCCGTTCTTGAACACTTCTATCCTTTTATCTCTTTGGAATGTACGGCAAATATCAAAACTATCGGAGGCTGCAACAGCAGCTGCCATACCGGCGGCAGTACCTTCCATCATGTCGGGATATACATTGTTGGTTCCGGTGGAAAGGGATATCAAAGGTATCTTATCTATGGACTTTGCAATGGCCCGGTTTGTACCGTCTCCCCCAAGAGCTACTATACAGCCGACTTTCATATCTTCCATAATTTTTGCAGTAGCTATTGTATCCGACACATTTCCGTTGAGCTTGATATCTATCAGCCTGATATTTGCTTTAAGCTCCTTTGACGCAGCAAGATTATCCATCACTCTGTTACCTATTTGGAAAGTATCAGCCATGATGTATACTTCATCAACCCCGCAGCCCTGTGCTCCCAAAACTATTCTTTCTACAATATTGACCTTCTCATAGTTATCTATTACTGTAGCATGGGATACTAATCTTCTTATATCCTTACCTGAAGCAGGATTTGCAATAATGCCGATGCTGGTCATAAACCGCCCACCTCTAAAAAGGGGTAACTACTGTTACCCCTGTATTTTAAACCAGTTTCTTAATGCCTTTTATTATATCTGCGGAATTTGGGAGCATATGCTGCTCCAGCTTCGGAGAAAACGGAACCGGGGAATTTAATGCCCCCAGTCTGAGTACCGGTGCATCCAGGGAATCAAATATTTCTTCTGAGATCATTGCTGATATTTCCCCTGCGTACCCGCCTCTCTTTGTTTCTTCCGTTACCACAACGGCCTTATTTGTCTTTCTTATTGAGTCGAAAATAGTCTTTTTATCCAGCGGATACAGGGTTCTCGGATCTACAACTTCAACCTCTATTCCTTCCTTTGCCAGCTCTTCTGCTGCCGCTAATGCTTCATGAACCATCTTGCCTGTTGCTATAACAGTGACGTCTTCACCTTCTCTTTTTATATCAGCTGTACCTAACGGAATTTTCTTTATTTCATCATCTACATCACCGGATACGCCATATAGCATCTTATGCTCAATAAATACCACCGGATTATCATCCTCCACGGAACTCAACATAAGCCCGAAAGCGTCCTGAGGGGTGGAAGGGTATACCACCTTCAGACCGGGGACATGGGTGAGCCAGGCCTCAAGAGATTGGGAATGCTGAGCTGCAGCCTGGAATCCGGCTCCGGCAGGAAGTCTGACTACCATGGGTACTGTTATTTTCCCGCCAAACATATATCTCATCTTGGCTGCCTGGTTAATAAGCTGATCCATTCCGACAGTCACAAAATCAATAAACATTAATTCAGCTATTGGTCTGAGGCCTGTTGCTGCAGCGCCGACCGCACATCCGATTATTGCACCTTCGGAAATAGGTGTATCCCTGACCCTGTCTTCACCAAATTCATCGTATAGTGTGCCGGTTACTCCAAAGCATCCTCCGAATCTCCCTACATCCTCTCCCAGTATAAAGACGTTCGGATCCTCCTCCATCTTGATTCTCATTGCATCTCTTATGGCTTCAGCATAAGTCATCCTTCTCATACCAGGTTTACCTCCTCTACTATATCGGTGTATATATCTTCAACAACAGAATCGATTGCCGGCTCAGGGCTGCTCTCTGCAAATTCTACTGCATCCTGTATTTCTCTCTTTATTTCCTCGTTAATCTCATCTATTTCTTCTTCGGTCAGGATTTTATTTTCAACAATAAAGCTTTCCATCCTTTTGATCGGATCCTTTGCAAGCCATTCCTTCTGTTCTTCCTCAGGCTTATATATTGCAGGGTCTCCTTCAAAGTGGCCTCTGTGCCTGTAGGTTTTGCATTCTATCAATGTAGGCCCCTGCATAGATCTTGCCCTTTTTACAGCCTCATTTGCAGCTTCATAAACAGCAAAAACATCATTTCCGTCAACTGTTACGCCGGGAATATTATATGCAACCGCCCTGTCCGAAACATCCTGAATTGCCTGATGCCTGCTTTGGCTCATAGATATTCCGTACATATTGTTTTCACATATAAATACTACGGGAAGCTTCCAGATGCTTGCCAAATTAAGGGACTCATGGAATGTCCCCTGGTTAGTGGAACCATCTCCGAAGAAGCAAGCACAAACCTGCCCTGTTCCTTTGTATTTTGCCGATAGACCCGCACCTACTGCTATATTCTGCCCGGCGCCGACTATGCCGTTTGCACCCAGTATGCCTCTCGTTGCATCCGCGATATGCATTGAGCCGCCTTTACCTTTGCAATAGCCTGTCGCTTTTCCGAAGAGTTCCGCCATCATGTACTTCAAATCCCCGCCTTTTGCGATTATATGCCCGTGGCCACGATGAGTGCTGGTTATGTAATCATTGGTATCCAGATTTGCAGATACACCGGTTGCCACAGCTTCCTCCCCGATATACAAATGAACAAAACCCGGGATTTTTCCTTCAGCAAAGAGATTCATTGCTTTTTCTTCAAATTTTCTAATCCTTAACATTGTTTTATACATGTCAATAATTCTGCTGTTTTCAAGATTCAATACAAACCCTCCCTATCAGTTATTAATGGTTACTTCTACACAAGCAAGGGCTGCCTCGATACTGTCGTCAATATCTCCGAATTCCGACATAAACAATCCGGGTACCTTAAGGCCTCCGCTTACTGCTCTGACAAGTTTTCTCCCCACCGGCAGGCATTTTTTGATTCTCTCCTCGTCAATTTCTTCCGGCTTTGTTACTGCCAAGGTTACACATACGGATATGTCCTCCTGCAGATTTTTCAAGTCGAGCACTTCCTTCAGGCCGCACAGGCAGCTTCTGGATATTGCGTCATTTACCGCCTTCTCTGCTGCCCTGTTGACATCCTGTCCATGGAAATCCATTCCCATTCCAAATTCAATTATGAACCTTTTAATACCACCATCTCCTTGTACACTTTTATTAGTAAATATATGAACAAATATTGTGCATATGCCAGCTTCTGTTATAATTTTTAATTTTCTTTCCAGGAGCGATATTCATCATTTTCATGATTACGGTTTTCCCGATAGTGGTGGAATGAAATAAAAAGTTGTGGTAGAATATGTCACTAGGAAAGGGGGATGGTTAAATGAATGAAAACAGTTACAGCCAAATTGTAAATCAGGCGATTAACTATATTCACTTTAATGTAGATAAGAACATTACGGCTGAAGATATAGCAAGCCACTATAGTGCCCCCAACTGTCAAGACAAATTTTTTGACTTTCTAAGTTAGGTCTCCTTTCCTGAATTTTGTATTTAATCAAAATTAGTGCACCTAAGTTTCGGGATGTCAAGGGCGAGTGG
>JAKJBT010000060.1 GCA_022706865.1 Bacillota bacterium | reverse complement strand
GTTGTGGCCTTGGGCATAAAATATCCCTTCGTATCACCTTTGACTATACCCAGCTTTGACATGTATTTTGCCGCCTCAACCGCATAGTTGGCTATATCCTTCTGATCGGGGAAATCCGGGATACCCGCTACGCTGTAATCACCGCCGGGATGAATGGCCTTAATGGCACGGAACAGCATGGCAGCACACTGTTCCCTGTTAATCAAAACCTGGGGCGAAAAGGTAGTGGCGCTGGTGCCTGTTGTTATGCCGAGGGCAAAGGCCTTCAGAACCTGAGGATTTTTCGTGTCTGTAAAGGGGTTTGGAGAAGCAGGCGCAGGGCTCTTGCCGGTACTCTTCTCATAGAGCAGAAGAGCAAGCTCGCAGAATTCTTCTCTTGTAATGGGCTTTGTCAGGTCTGCTCCCTTTAAAATGTCAGGAATCAGCCCTTCATTGTCTGCATTTGTCAATTCCCCTGTCGCCCATGAGGATGCCTGGCTCCACGCAGGCATATTGTGGGATATCACATTGGAATATGGGCCGTATATATCGGTTGTGCTGTCAATACCGGACTGCTTATATTCCCTCAGATCCAGCGAATATCTGGTCTTAATTTCATAGCCGGCAGCTTCAAAACTCTGTGTTGTACCCTCAAAATAGTCTCTTGCCCCTACTTCAAGGTACTCCCAATTTGCCCATTCATAGTGAATTTGCTTGAAGTCCTTGTCCCCGGCTCTTCTCATCCATATCTCTGTACGCATGGAACCGGAGGCCATTGAATTCAGATCCTGTACATCCCCCGGAACCTTATCCAGTCTTACTTGGAAATACGGCTCCCCGTCCGGTTTGAGTTTCACTTCTGCCGATAAGATAGTGGGGGCATGATTTATGAGCTTATTGTAATCAGCCTTTGTATTGGCAGAAAGAGTGAATTCCCTGGACCAGGGCGACAATACAGTGGTCTCTCCATAATCAAAGGATTCTGCAAAGCGCGCCCTGAAGGTGATGGAATGATTTTTCAGGTAGTCCCAGCCGCCCTCGTAGAAAGCCTTCAGCTCCTCATCCTCCTGGAATAAGGATGACATGCTCCATCTTTCACTGCTGATATATTTTTGGCCATTGATAAAGGTCATGTACATATCATCCAGTCCGTCAGGAACTGTCTTGCGTGAATCCCAGGCTGATGTATGATGCCAGCTTCCGTTGTCAATCTTGTAGTCTACCTGGAAATGCAGTAATAGGCTCTGCTTGTTTTCCGGATCATCCGCTGCCCGCCTTTCTATATAGCTGCGGATATCCTGAGGAAGGCTGAGGGTGAAGTAAACGCTATCATTGTAGTAATGGGCTACACCAAAGTGCTCCGGTGCACCAAGTGTCACAGGTGGTTCTATATCTGCCGATACCGTAACATGCAGCCCGCAGATAAGAATCATTAATGCCAATAAAACCGCCAGTAATTTACGTGACATTATTATTCCTCCTTAAGTTAATTTTTCCCCTATGAGCTATAACCCAATAACCCTTATTCAAATGCCGATAACCTGTACATCCGGGCATAATTCCGAATATTTACAGCTGACGGGTAGATTACTCCGGCAGAATAGTCTACCTTATCAAGGTCTTCAACGGGTAATACAATCTTGTGCCGGCTTTTTACCCCGTCATCATAGTTCATAATTATTGTAAAGTCTTTGATTTCGTAGGTTCCCTTACCCGGATAAACATATTTTTCATAATCTTCCCCAATGGGAAAATCCTTGCCCGTATATCTTAATAGGCCTTTTTGATCCTCAAATGTGCCGTCCTTGGAGAAGCGGATAATTGAATCAGGCTCCCATTCCAGCATCTGGCCGGTTATTTTGCCCTCCAGGTTTGGAACTACTGTGGTAAAGGAACCATCCAGCTTTACATTGTCGAGCCAAGGCAGGAACATAAAGCCATCGACATTGCCAATCTTGAGGCTTGGGTATTTTGCATCCATTACAATAGAATTGACCTTGCCATTATTGCCCTTCATCTCCCCTGAGCCGTTGATGAATGTATATGTTCCGTAATCAGGGAAGGTAGAGGTTGCCGGCAGATCCTTCAATTCCGATTTGTCCAGATTATATATGCCGTTATCCGGAAGCCCTCTGAAGAAAGTACCGTCGGAACAAAAAACATAATAATGATGATGGGCTGTATTGGCTGCCACATTATACTGAAAGCAGTACCACACTCCTACAATATTATTCAATTCAGGTTCTTTCTTCTGAGCAAACAATACTTTATTATCTGCCGCCGGTTCTGCAGCCGGTGCCGGTTTATCTGCCGCGGCTGCCGGAGCTTGATCCGGTGAGTCTGCAGGCTTTGGTGCTGCTGATGGTGCCGGAGCAGCGCTTCCCTTGAACTTGTCAAAAGTCCGTACACTCATTGCAATTGCCATTTCCCTTGTGGTAGTTGCATAGCCCGAAGCCTTCTCCGCCGTAGTAGTTGCCTTGGGCATGAACTTTCCGTCGGTGCCCTTTATAATCTCGTTCTTGCTCATGAACTTCACATGCTCCAGTGCCCAAGAGGATATGTCCTTCTGATCCGTAAAGGTCGGTGCCCCTTCAGTTGAGAAGTCAGCGCCCGGTGCCATAACCCTTATAGCACGGCTCAGCATGGTTGCCACCTGTTCACGGTTGGTAAGCTCCTTGGGGGCAAAGGTTGTTGCCGAAGTACCGGTAGTCACTCCGACCTTGAAGGCCTTTAATATCTCCGGATTGTTTGTATCTGTAAAAGGATTGGGTGAAGCAGCAACCGCTGCTTTGCCTGTAGTCTTCTCGTACAGCTTGACTGCCAGCTCTGCAAATTCCTCCCTGGTGATGGGCTTTGTCATGTCCGCACCCTTTAGGGATTCAGGTATCAGACCATAATCATCAGCCTTCTTAAGCTCTGTTGCAGCCCACGGAGAAGCCTCGCTCCATGCCGGCATGTTGTGGGAGATTACATTGGAAAATGGGCCGTAAATATCTACGGAATTAGAGCTGCCTTTATAGCCTGACTGATAATAGTTTCTCAAATCCAAAGCATATCTGGTCTTTATCTCATAGCCTTCCGCATCGTAGCTTTGTGTTTCCCCTTCAAAATAGTCGCTTGCCTGTATCTCAAGATACTCATAATTGGACCACTCATAATGAATATACTTGAAGTCCTTGTCCCCGGCCCTTCTCATCCATATCTCGGTACGTACGGAGTTTCCGGACATGGAATTAAGATCCTGGATCTCTCCCGGAATTCTGCCCAGCCTTACTTCAAAATACGGCTCTCCCCCTCCTGCTATTTTCACATCTGCCGAAAGCAAAGTTGGAGCATGGTTGATGAGCTTGTTGTAATCGGCTTTTATGTTGGCTGAAAGGGTATATTCCTTCGACCAGGGTGAGAGGACATATGTCTTGCCGCCGTCAAAGGACTCTGCAAAGCGTGCCCTGAAGGTAATTGAATGGCCTGTAAGGTAGTCCCAGCCGGCATCATAGAAAGCCTTTAGTGCCTCATCCTCCGGGAATATACCGCTCATATTCCAGCTGTTGCTGTCAGCATAATCTTTCCCGTTTGTAAAGGTAAAATATAAATCATCAATTTTATCAGGTACCGTTTTTGGCGAATCCCATGCGGCTGTATGTTGCCAGCTTCCGTTATCAATTCTATAATCTATCTGAAAATGTATTGTGAAGGTCTGTTTGTTCTCCGGATCATCTGCCGCACGCTTCTCAATATAGCTGCGCAGGTCTTCCGGTGCACTGAAAGTGTAACGAACACTGTCCCCGCTATTGTGTCTGACCCCGAAATGCTCCGGGGCTCCTAACGTCACCGGAGGTTCAATATCCGCCGATGCGGTGATAGGCAATCCACATATAATAATCATAAGAGCCAATAATACTGCCGATAATCTACGTAGCACTGTACATACCTCCCCAAATTCTATTTCATGCAATTCAATGCACCCGCATCATCATAATTTCTATCCTTCCGGCCAATCAGGCGGGGAATATATACTCTCCGCCTGTAAATAAAACCGGGATCCATCCTTACTCATCTTTTTGAACTGAAATTCCCATGGTTCCGTCCTTGACCATATAATTTAGGGCGACGGTAATCTGATTCCCGTCATTTCCGCCGAAAATAATCATTTCTTCGGTTTTTGATTCGTAAACATCCTGTGTATATGTTTTTTTGATCTCCTTCAGATAAGCCTCAAAATCATCGGCTTTAACCTCATCAATAATAACCATGATGTTATTGTCCTGGAAAGCCGAGGTTGCTATCTTTCCCTTTTTAAACTCCGGAATCTTCTTTGCCAGATCATTGTCCGGCCACTTCCCGCCTCCGATGGTAAGTTCTTCTCCGTCCTCCCCTTTGACTGTCACTGTATCGCCTTTGATGTCAACATTGTCACCGAGTGCTTTCTCAACTATTTTCTCAGTTATAGCCTGTTCTGCCTTTTTCTTTATGCCGCATCCGCCAAGCGGCAGTATTGCTGCCAATAAGCAGCTGCACACCAGTAAATATGCCAGTATTCTTTTCATTTATTTCTCCTCCTTTAATAATTTAGTTGTAATGTTTACTCAAGATGCTTGTTGAATTCATTTAATATCATCTCATCCATCAGGTTTTTCATCTGCCTGCTGTAATTGTGCCGCATTATACTATTTCATTTTACAATACAATCATAAAAAAAACATAAAATGCAAGTCAAGGCAAAAATATGCCTGGAGTCCTAGAAAAATCAATAAAAGAACCCTTTTCTTTTATTGATTTTATATGGTAAAATTAAGTTAATAATTCATGAATTTCCGATAAACCAAAATTTGAATGGGCTTATGAGGTCGATAATATGAACGGCACTCCTGTTTTAAAGAGCAAGCTTATTATGCCGGAGCTGTCACAAAGCTTTCTGTTGACGGAACGTCTGAAAAGGCTTCATACAAATATGGAACCTTGCAGGGCTGTTACCGTATGCGCACCGGCCGGATATGGTAAAACCTCCCTGGCGGTTTCATATTTTTATGCTCAGCAGGCTTTATCCTTCAGAGTATGCTGGTATCGTCCGGATCCTGAGGATAAAAACCTGTCGGTGTTCATTACCCACCTCCTGGAAGCAATATTCCCATCGGAAGCTCCTGAGTTTGCAGCGTCAAGGGAAGCTGTTGCAAGCCATTCAGATACTCAGTCCCATCCCCTCAGCGCCGTTTCCGTGATATGCAGTGAATTGTGGGCACATCACAGCCATATGCGGACATATATCGTACTGGATGACTTTCAGAATGTGGCTCAGGTCCAGGATATATGCGATATAACAAGATATTTGCTTGACAACCTTCCTCCCTCCTGTACGCTTTTCATATTAAGCCGGGCAAGCCATAATGTTTTTACTGAAAAGCAGAAGCTTGAAAAAAAGATTCTGGAAATAGATTCGCGGGATCTTTCTTTTGACAATGCCGAAATTGAAGATTTATTGTTCAGCATGGGACAGGCCTCTGCTGACAGGAACCTTACCGACATCATTGAAAAAAGCACCGAAGGCTGGATAGCCGGCGTCATAATCTTGTACCAGGCTGTCAAAAGCAAGGGCCCCGACAGCACTTCCTTTGAAACGGGAAAATTGGGGCATGAAGATGCCCTGTTCCGGTATATGTCCCTTGAAGTTCTCAAATCAGTTGACGACGATACCCAGAATGCCCTTGCCCTTCTTGCCCTGCTTCAGGAATTTTCTGAGGCAGAGGCATCGGAAATACTCGAAATAAGCGATATAACAGCATTGATAAGGCAGTGTATGGGATTCGGCATGTTCATCCAGAGAATTCCCGGAACGGCAGTTGTATACCGCTTCCATTCCCTATTCCGTGAATTTCTGTTAAATACACTGAAGGACCGCTATCCTGAAGAGCATATTGCAAAAATTCATCTGAAAGCGGCCGAATATTATATGAGACATGCCGCATACGGACGCTTTGCGGAGCATCTGACAAAATGCGGCAATTCCGCTACCGCCATGGACATGGTGACAAAAGCGGGTTTTAACAAATTCATGATTGGAGAAACCGGACAATTGAAGAATTGGCTGGATTTACTGCCGGAGGATATGATCATGGACAATCCGATCCTCTTGCTGTTTAAGGCGCAGCTGATGCCCAACAGCAGGCAGCCGGAAATTGTGGACACTCTGAAAAAAGTTCTGAAGCTGTCACTGCAGGATAACAATCTTGCAATATATTTTTATGCAGCCAGTGTCCTTATATATATTTATATGTGCGGCAACAACATGAAAGGGCTTCTGGAAATGGCGGAGGGCAATCCCAAAGAGCCGCAGAATGTTTCCCCGTCACTTAAAAATTCTCTGGCTATTATTGATATGGTACGGTTTATTGCAGAAGAAAACTTTGCCGCAGCGGAGGAACAGAGCGAAAGCATACAGTATGCCCTTCTTCCCGAGGACAGCCAATGGCTTTATTTAATTCTTTCCTGTATAATCTATTACTGCATGGGCCGGCTTGACCACGGGGAGCGCTGCATGAGAACGGCGCTGGAACTTTACAGCTTTAAAAATATCGAGCCCTCCAAGGGGTTTATACTTCTTTTCCTATCCATCGTACTGACACTGAAAAACAAAAGGGACTTCCTGCCCTCTCACATTGGGGAAGTTCTCGCCATAGGCGAAAAATATGATTATGATTATCTGTCTGCTCACGGAAGGCGGCTTGCTGCTTATGAACAGTACCTGGCCTTTAATGGGCCGGCTTCCGCTGAAATGCTCGATCATGCTATTTTCCACTTCCTCAGGATAAACAACACGGCAATGGCTGCAGCCTGCAGACTGCTCCGATGTCTATGGACCATAGGCAGCAGCAGTCCTGCCCCGATTCTTGAGGACGCCCGCAAGGATATTGAACTGATCCGCAGGTCATGCCCCGGCATGATGATCTATGAATCCTCCCTGTCCATACTGGGAGCTATTGCCCGGGAGTCAGGGAATTATCCCCTGGCGGAAAACCTTCTGCTTGAATCCATAAAAGAGGCAAAGGCAAAAAAGGGATACCAGGTGCTCTGCGGCTCATACTTTCATGCAGCCGGACTGTATTTCTTATCCAGCGATACCGGGCAGGGGCACCATTACCTTAAGCAGGCCATGGAGCTGGCGTCGGTTAACAGGTATTTCATGTTCTGGGATATCCATATACCCACTCTGGTTGAAATGGCCCTCCGGGGTATACGGTACGGCTATTGTCCCGAATATGCAATTGCGCTGCTGAACAGGTTTTATGACAGCAATACGGTAAAATATCTGGGTGAAAGGATAAAAAGCATGGACGAAAGCCGAATAAATGCTTTTGTAGGTAATTTTATCTCCGCATACAAAGCTGGTAATCCCGAACAGCTTTATTTTGTAAAGGCATCTCTCTTTGGAAAGCCGGAGATTTCAATAAACGGTATAAAGATTCCCGATACCGAATGGAAAACCAAAAAGGTTAAGGGATTTTTCGAATATCTGCTGCTGTGCAGCGGCAATACTATATCAAAAGAGCTTCTGGCAGAGATTTTCTGGCCGGAATCCGACGACAAATCGTCAATTGCCTCTCAGCGTACCGCACTTTATTATCTCAGAAAAATACTGACTAAATATAATGCGGGGATTACGGGAGACAACGCCTTCATATATGAAACACCGGAAGGCCTGCAAATAAGGAAGAATGATGCATTGGAGCTTGACATACACGAATTCCTGCGCCTTTATGACCAATTATCGACGGGGCAGGAACAGGCAGAAATCCTGGAAAGAATGATGGAACTATATAAAGGGGACCTGATGGAAAACAGTGACTACGGGGACCTTGTGCTTAACGAACGGGAAAGGTTCAAATCCATTTTTATGGAGGCATGCCAGAAATTAGGCCTGATATATATGAAGCGCGGAAAGCTGCAGCAGGCCGAAGAAATCCTGAGACGTGCCCTGAGGGCGGAGCCATATAATGAAGATGTATGCCTGGAGCTATTAAAGCTGTATATGTCCCAGGGGAGAAGAAGCAAAGCGGTGAAATTATATTACAGCTTTAAAAAGCATTTGGAGCAGGAGCTGGATATAAAGATTGACAAAAGGCTGACTGAGGCAATAAAGAGCCCGGGGCCTGAAGGATAATTTAAAAGGTGGTCTAATTCTTACGAATAGACCACCCAAGAACCAGGCTCTAATTCAACGGAATACCTTTGAATCTACCAAATGTTAATTACCTCAATCCTTTCAAACCGAAAATCTTACCAAACAAACTCTAAACCAATTTTACCAACTGCGTGAACTACATTCCAAAACTCAAACCAAATGGATCACAGTACTTTAGGGAAATTACACATTAGTTGAATTAGAGCCTGTGGGAAAGATGTAATCATCTTTCTTAATTTAATTATACCACAAAATATCCATAATGCAATGGTAATTTTCAGAATATTTAATTTTTTCTTGTCCTTCGACATGAGTGAACAGCAAAAGCAGGAAACATAATCTTCGGCGGAGAAGTTATACTAAAGCCTTAAGGAGTGATTGAAGTGAAAATATCGGTTGAAGATGTAAGATATATTGCGAAGCTTTCCAAACTGAACATAACCTTCGAAGAAGCACAAAAAATGGTCGGGGAATTTGAAGGCATACTGACATATTTCGAATCCATTGACAGGCTTGATTTAAAGGATGCCCTGCCGGATCCGCCGGACCGGAATGGGGGTACGGTTCTCAGGAAAGATGAAATCTCAGTTTTTGAGGATAAGGAAAAACTTTTTCTGAATGCCAAATCCATGAGGGATTCCTATATCAGTGTGCCTAAAATTATAGAATAGGTGGCGAGCGGGTTGAACATACATGAAATGACTGCAATGGAAATCCGAAAAGGAATAACGGAGAAGCAGTTTTCTGCAACAGATGCGGTGACTGCATTTTTTGAAAGAATCTGTGAGAAGGAACCGTTGATTGACGGTTTTTTGACCCTTTGCCGGGAAGAAGCCCTGGCTAAAGCAAGGCAGATAGACGAAAAAATAAAAGCTGGAGAACCGGTGGGAAAGCTTGCGGGGGTTCCCGTCGCCCTGAAGGATAACATATGCACCGACGGCATAAGAACCACCTGCGCTTCAAGGATGCTTCAGGATTTCATCCCCCCTTATGATGCCACGGTTGTAAAAAAGCTGAAGGAAGCCGATGCCGTAATAATCGGCAAAACAAACATGGATGAGTTTGCCATGGGCTCTTCCACCGAAAACTCGGCTTTTAAAAAGACTAAGAACCCCTGGGACAGGGAAAGAGTCCCCGGCGGTTCTTCCGGAGGCTCCGCGGCAGTTGTGTCAGCCGGAATGGCTGCCCTTGCCCTGGGCTCCGACACCGGAGGGTCTATAAGACAGCCTGCAGCCTTTTGCGGCGTGGTCGGCTTGAAGCCTACCTACGGGCTGATTTCAAGATTCGGGCTCATTGCCTTCGGCTCGTCCCTGGATCAGATCGGCCCCCTTGCAAACAATATAAAGGACAGCGCTTTGGCCCTTGAAGCCATTCAGGGAGAAGACAAGAAGGACAGCACCTCTGTCAGGCATCCCGTTACGGAAGATTACATCAGCACAATCGAAAAGGGCGTCAAAGGAATGAGAATAGGCGTTCCTGCCGAGTTCTTCCACTCCGGCCTGGATGAGGAAATTGCCTTCTCCGTCAAAGCATGTATGCAAAAATTCGAGGCAATGGGTGCTGTTGTGGAGGATATTTCCCTTCCGAAAACGGAAGAAGGGCTCTCAGCATATTATATAATTTCTTCGGCGGAAGCAAGCTCAAACCTGGGGAGATTTGACGGCCTGAGATACGGATACAGGACAGAGGATTTCAACAGCTTTGAAGAGTTGGTGGAAAAAAGCAGGAGCGAAGGATTCGGGGAAGAGGTAAAAAGAAGAATAATGCTGGGCACCTTTGTCCTGTCCTCCGGATATTATGATGCTTACTACAGCAGGGCACAGAAGCTCCGCGCAAGGATAAGGGAACAATTTGCTAAAGCTTTTGAAAGCTATGACATACTATTAAGCCCCGCTTCTCCAGTACTGCCTTTCAAAATCGGGGAAAAAGCCGGCAATCCCCTGGAAATGTATTTATCCGACATATATACAGTTAATATAAACCTGGCGGGCCTTCCGGCCCTTTCCATGCCTTGCGGCATAAGCCGTGACGGACTGCCCGTCGGCCTTCAGATAATCGGGCCTCATT
>JAKJBT010000059.1 GCA_022706865.1 Bacillota bacterium | reverse complement strand
AGGTCGGTCGGGCTCTGGAGAAAAAAGAGGTGTTATATAATTGCACGATTAAATTCTACATGTGGATTTGAATGATTAAATTCTATAGTTTGCTAAGTAAGGGTAGAACTTACTTTTGCAATTTACGTTTATGTTTTTGTTTAAAGAGGTTACAATTTTTAGCTTGCAGTTTTCATCAGAAAAGTGTAATATAAATATATGAAATGTAATTTCACAATGTGAAATAATTTAATAAGCTTTAAATTTAAGGAATATAATGAAATATTGTCATAATATGCATTACTCCTATTATTAAAAAATTTTTACAAAAAAGAAAAAATAGAAAATGCATATCAATCTATGAAAAAACCCATCAAAGCATATATTCGGACATAAAAATGCTTTATGAAACTTTTTCTTATATACAAATGTACCTATATTACTAATCAATTTTCAGTCTTGTGAAGCAGGGAATTAGAAATCCGAGGTGCTATCTTTGAAAAAGAAGGAGGGAGATCGCAGGCCTTTAACAAGTAAAATCAATACAGTCTTTACTTAAATTATTTACAAAGGGAGGAAGAAACTTTGAAAAAATTAGTAAGCATTTTGTTGGTTCTTATCATGACAGTATCATTATTCGGATGTGCCGGCACAAGCACAGGCTCAGGTGCTGCAGCCCCGGAAACAATCAAGATAGGTGTAACACTGCCTATATCCGGACAATCAGCAATAGCCGGTGAATACATGAAGAATGGTATAGAACTTATTGTTGACCAGCTTAAAGCAGAAGGCGGACTCGACGTTAAAGGCAAGAAAATGCAGGTTGAGTTCTTATATGAAGATAATGAAGCAAAACCTGAAACAACTGCAAATGCATATAGAAAGCTTATAGACCAGGATAAGGTTATCGCGATAGTCGGCCCTGACATGAGCAAGTGCATACTTGCCGGCGGACCTATAGCTCAGGCTTCAAAGGTTCCTTGCATAGGTACATTCACAACTAATGAAAAAGTTACACAAATAGGTGATTTTGTTTTCCGTGCATGCTTCATAGACCCATTCCAAGGAAGAGTTATGGCTTCTTATGCAGCAGATACTTTAAAAGTAAAGACCGCTGCAATTCTATACAACAATGCTGACGACTACAGCAAAGGGCTTATGGAAAACTTCATAAAAGCCTTTGAAGCAAAGGGCGGCACAGTAGTTGAGACTCAGGCTTACGGCGGAGCAGACGTAAAAGACTTTAACGCACAGCTTACAAAAATAAAGGCAGCAAATCCTGAAGTATTGTTTATGCCTAACCAGTTCGGCGAAGTTCCGCTCCAGATGAAGCAGGCAAGACAGATGGGAATCACTGCTCAGTTCCTGGGCGGAGACTCATGGGACAGCCCGGACGTACCAAACATCGCCGGTGTTGATATAGTAGAAGGCGCAGCATATGACGCAGCATTCTCCCCTGTTGACCCGAACCCGGTTTGCCAGGACTTCGTTAAGAGATACAAAGACAAATATGGCGTAAATCCTAACTCCAACGCTGTTTTGGCATATGAAGCAGCATTGGTAGTACTGGAAGGCGTAAAGAATGCCGAGACATTGAACGGCCAGGGTGTAAGAGATGCTATGGCTAAAATAACCAACTTCCCTGTACCATCCGGAACAATTACCTTTGATGAAACCAGAAACCCGGTTAAAGGTGCTGTTATCAATGTTTACAAGAATGGTCAGCCTGACTATGTAACAACAGTTAATCCGAACTAGAAGAATATCAATGGAAGGAATCGGTAGTAAGGGATCCTTGCTACCGATTCTGATATAAAATCAGTTTATCTAAAGGGGAGATATTTTTGACTACGATACTTCAATTAATCATGTACGGCCTGCAGCTTGGAAGTATATATGCCCTGATAGCACTCGGATATACGATGGTATATGGAATTATCGGACTTATAAACTTTGCCCATGGAGATTTCCTCATGGTAGGTGCATTTCTGGTATATTTTCTTGCAAAAGCCATGGGCGGCGGGACGTTATCCTATCCTGTCGTAGCATTCATAATCATCGTTGGCATGATACTTACCGGGCTTTTGGGCGTAACAACTGAAAGGATCGCATATAAGCCGCTGAGGAAAAAGCCAAGGCTGTCTGCACTTATTACTGCAATAGGTGTTTCGATGTTTTTGGAGAATTTTCCAAGGGCTTTACCGTTTATAGGACCGCAGCCAAGGCCTTTTCCGGAATTATTCCCGATGAGCAGTTTTAGTATTGGCGGAGTTGGTACAAACAGTGTTCAAATTTTGATGATAACCTTTTCAATAATCTTAATGGCGGGACTGCATTACATTACTACAAAAACAAAGGTTGGCAGCCAGATGAGAGCTGTGCAGTTTGACAAAGATGCTGCTGCCCTTATGGGTATTAACGTAAATAACACAATCTCAATTACCTTCTTTATCGGTGCGGCTTTAGCTGCCGCCGGCGGTGTTTTTTATGCAAGCATATATCCTATGATTGATGTATATATGGGAATATGGCTTGGTACAAAAGCTTTTGTTGCTGCAGTTTTAGGCGGAATCGGCGATATAAGGGGAGCAATGCTTGGCGGATTTATTATGGGAGTAGCTGAAGTTTTGGCTACTGCGGTAAATTCCGACTTGGGTTATGGCGCAGGCTTTGTAATCCTTATTTTCATACTGCTGTTCAAACCTGCGGGAATCATGGGCAAGTTCACCATAGAGAAAGTGTAGGTGGCAGATATGAATTTCTTAAAAGACAAGAAAGTATATTTAATCATAGTTTTGCTTTATGTCGTTATTAGTGCACTTAACAAGTTTGGTTTGGTCAATTCTTATCTATTGCAGATTATAATGCTTGCCGGAATTAATATCATAATGACTGTAAGCTTAAATATAGTAAACGGCTTTACCGGACAGTTTTCAATAGGCCAGGCCGGATTTATGGCTATTGGCGGATACGCCTCTGCATTATTTACAACTATTCTTTTTAATACAGCAAGCTGGCCGGCGTATACACAGATACCCATGTTCATTTTTTCACTGTTTATGGGCGGCGTAGCAGCAAGCTTTATCGGATTTTTGATAGGCTTGCCTACATTGAGATTAAAAGGAGACTATCTTGCAATAGTGACTCTGGCTTTTGGAGAAGTTGTAAGGGCTTCAATAAGGCTTATCGACTTTGTAGGGGGCCCCAGGGGACTTGCAGGTATTCCCAGATATACTAACCTGTTTTGGGTATTTTTATTCACATTCCTGGCGATATACGGAGCAAGGAACTTTGTAAATTCCTCCTTTGGAAGGGCTTGTATTTCAATAAGGGAAAATGAAGTTGCTTCCGAAACTATGGGAATAAACACTACCAAGTATAAGGTATTGTCCTTTACATTTGCTGCATTTATGGCCGGTGTGGCCGGAGGACTTTTCGGACACCTTCTTATGTTTCTCCAGCCTGATACTTTCAGCTTCCTGAAGTCTAATGACTATCTTGTATTCCTTTATGCAGGAGGAGCAGGCAGTATAAGCGGTTCGATAGTAAGCGGTCTGGTACTTACAATAGTGCCTGAGATGCTGAGATTCATGTCTAACTGGCGTATAGTAATCTACGCATTAGTGCTTGTTATGCTGATGCTTAAGAGGCCCGAAGGCCTATACGGCGGTAAAGAATTTAAATGGCTGAAGCCAAAGAAAAGAACCGTTATAGCTGACAGTCAAAGCGCGGGGATTACAAACTGAAGTAAAACGAAAGTAAAGTTTGAGGTAAATAGGAGGTAAACTTTTATGGCTCTGCTTGATGTAAAAAACCTCTCCATACAATTTGGCGGCCTTAAAGCAGTAACTGATTTTAACCTTTCCCTTGAAGAGGGGGAACTGGTAGCAATAATCGGACCAAATGGAGCAGGTAAAACGACAGTATTTAATATGCTTACAGGATTATACAAACCGACGGAAGGCGATATTCTTTTTAACGGCAGCAGCTTGGTGGGCTTGAAGCCTCATGACTTCACCGAAAGAGGGATTGCCAGGACATTTCAGAATATAAGGCTGTTTAATAACGCCACTGTGCTTGACAACATAAAAATAGCATTTACACTGCAGGTAAAGTACGGTTTGGGTGAAGCGCTTTTCAGAACACGCAAATATCATAATGTTGAAGATGACTTGGAGATAAAATCCATGGAGTTGCTTAAAATACTTGGCTTGGATGGAAAAGCCGATTTCCTTGCAAAAAATCTCCCCTACGGTGAGCAGAGAAGGCTGGAGATAGCAAGAGCACTGGCGACCAATCCGAAGATTCTGCTTCTGGATGAACCTGCAGCAGGCATGAATCCTAATGAGATAGATGACCTGATAGCCTTGATCAAGGAAATCAAGGAAAAGTTCAGTCTGACGGTACTGCTGATTGAGCATCATATGAATGTCGTTATGACAATTGCCGACAGGATCAAGGTTCTGGACTTTGGCCAAACAATAGCCGAAGGGATTCCGGAAGAGATACAGAAAAACCCGAAGGTAATCGAAGCTTACCTGGGAGGAGGGCATAAAGAATGTTAGAAGTCAAAGATCTGCATGTTTCCTATGGAGCGATAAAAGCTGTAAAAGGCATTTCCTTCAATGTAGAAGAAGGAGAAATTGTTACGCTGATTGGGGCAAACGGAGCGGGAAAGTCCACTACTCTCAGGACAATATCAGGGCTTGAAACTGCCGCCTCCGGCTCAATAGTATTCATGGGAACCGATATAACAAAAATGCCTCCCCATGATATTGTAAAGCAGGGTATAGCCCATGTGCCGGAAGGAAGAAGAGTATTTGCCAATTTGACGGTAATGGAAAACTTGAAGCTTGGCGCAAATCTCAGAAAAGATTTTGACAATATTAAAAAGGATATAAAGAGAGTATTCGAACTGTTTCCAAGGCTTGAAGAGAGGCAGAACCAGTCTGCCGGTACTTTAAGCGGCGGCGAGCAGCAGATGCTCGCAGTAGGAAGGGCACTTATGACAAGGGGCAGACTGATGCTTTTGGACGAACCTTCCATGGGCCTTGCACCTATAGTAGTGGAAGAAATATTTAAGATCATTAAAGAGATAAATAATGAAGGCACAACTATACTTCTAATTGAACAAAATGCCTTTATGGCCCTTGGTATAGCCAACAGGGCATATGTGCTTGAGACGGGGAATATCGTATTGCAGGGTCCTGCCTGTGAACTGGCAAAAAATGAAGAAGTCAAAAAAGCTTATCTTGGAGCATAAACGGAGGATATTAAAATGGTACAGGTATCAAAAATTGCACAGGAAATTAAAGGTTCTACAATCAGGAAAATGTTCAATATGGCAAGCCCCATGACTGATACAGTCAGCTTCGCTCTCGGAGAGCCTGATTTTACCACTTCAAAAAATATAATTGATGCTGCATGCAAGGCCCTCCAGGACGGCATTACCCACTATACTCCCAATGCGGGGATATTGCCCTTAAGGCAGGCAATAGCCAAAAAACTCAAAAACAAAAACAACGTGGAAATAGACCCCGAAACCGAGGTAATGGTAACTGCAGGCGGAATGGAAGCACTTATGCTTGTAATGATGGTGACACTGGATCCGGGAGATGAGATAATACTAACCGACCCCTTCTGGACGAACCATCCCTCGCAGGTTTTAATGACAGGAGCAATTCCGAGGTTTGTTAAGGTATATGAAGAGGACGGCTTCGCCTATAACCCCGATAATGTAAGAAAAGCAATAAACAGCAAGACCAAGGCGATACTGATCAACTCTCCCGCAAATCCTACAGGGGGTGTTGCCGGCAGGGAAGTACTGGAAGAAATTGCAAAAATGGCAATAGAGCATGACCTGATAGTAATTACTGACGAAGTATATCAGCACCTGATATATGACGGGGCGGAATTTGTAAGCATAGCGTCCCTTCCCGGAATGAAGGAAAGAACGGTAATAATAGACAGCTTTTCGAAGGCTTATGCTATGACCGGCTGGAGAATAGGCTATGCGGCCGGCTGCAGGGAAATATTGCAGAATATGATTAAACTCCACGAAAATGTTGTATCCTGCATCACTACTTCATCTCAGTATGGTGCAATTGAGGCATTGGAAGGCCCTCAGGACTATCTGGGATACATGCTTGAGAAATATGCGGCAAGAAGAAATCTGATTGTTGAAGGTATAAACAGCATTGAAAAATTATCGTGCATAAAGCCCAAAGGCGCATTTTATGCGTTTCCAAATATCACCGGGACAGGAATGAAATCAGAAGAATTTGCTGTTGAGCTGCTGAAGAAGACCGGTGTTGTAGTAGTGCCCGGTTCCGGATTTGGAGAGGCCGGCGAAGGCTTTATCAGAATATCTTATGCAACCTCAGAAGAGAACATAAAGGAAGGATTAAGGAGAATAAAAGCTTTTGTACAGGGCTTGAAATAAAATACAGGACAATATTCAGATGACAGGAGGAGAGTAATTTGAAAGCTGCAGTTTTGAAGAACTGGAAAGAGCTTAAGGTGGAGGAGGTCGAAAAACCTGCGCTTCAACCTGGTGAATGCTTGATAAAGGTTATTTATGCCGGCGTATGCGGTTCGGATGTACATATATATAACGGACATCATGCAACGGCGAAAGTGCCTATGGTTATGTGTCATGAAATAGCGGGAGAAATTGCTGAAATAAATGGTGAAAGCAAGAGCCTCAAGGTCGGAGACAAGGTTACCGTAGAACCCCTTTTAAGCTGCGGTGAATGCGAAGCCTGCAGGAACGGCAATGAGCACGTATGCAATACTTTGAAGCTGCTGGGCATACATGTTAACGGAGGGTTCGCGGAATATGTCAAGGCAGATATCGAAAAAGTGGTTAAGCTTGATGGCATCCCAATGGATATTGCAGTACTGACAGAACCTTTGGCAGTTGGCCTTCATGTAGTCAGAAGATCAGAGTTAAAAATAGGCCAGACAGCCCTTATAATAGGGGGCGGCCCCATAGGGCTCGTAGTATCCATGATGGCAAAGCTGGCAGGAGCAGTTAGGGTTGTTGTATCTGAAGGAAACAAAGAACGCATCAAGCTCGCAGAAGAATTTGGATTTGATACAATCAACGCCTTTGAAGATAATGTACAGGAAAAAGTTAAAGAGTTTACAAACGGTGAAGGATTCGATGTCGTATACGAAGTAACCGGATCAAAGTCAGGGGTTGCATCAGCCCTATCTGCATGTAAGGTCAGAGGAACTGTGGTTCATGTCGGTTTTTCCGGCGGAAGCTATGAGTACAACCATATGCCGATTATATTCAAGGAGCTGAAGGTGGTCGGCTGCAGGGTTTATCCCATGCAGGACTTCATAGATACAGTAGCGGTGGAAAAAAGTATTATAAACAACAATACCTTTGACTTGAAGAAATTGATAAGTGATGTCATGACCCTGGAAGAAATACCAAAAGCTATCGACATGATGACAAAAGGCGTTAACTTATCCAAAATAGTCATAAAATTATAGCTTGAGGAGGGGATTAATTTTGATGCTTGACATGTTTAAGCTTGACGGTAAGGTAGCCATAGTGACCGGAGCCAATTCCGGCATTGGACAAGGCATAGCGGTTGGATTTGCAGAAGCAGGTGCTGATATAGTCGGAGTAGGCAGAAGCGACATGAGCGAAACCAAGAAGCTTGTGGAAGCTGCGGGCAGGAGGCTATTGCCTGTTAAGGCAGATCTGGTATCTATTGACCCTATAGACAGGATAGTGGAGGAATCCGTAAAGGAATTCGGGCACATCGATATATTGGTCAATAATGCCGGAATTATCAGGAGGACTCCTGCTATAGATTTTTCCGAAAAGGACTGGGATGATACATTAAATACGAACCTGAAGACAGTGTTCTTTTTGAGCCAGGCGGTTGCAAGGCAGTTTATCAAGCAGGGGGGAGGAGGCAAGATAATTAGTATTGCTTCCATGCTGTCCTTTCAGGGCGGTATTCTGGTGCCTGCATATACCTCAAGCAAAAGTGCCGTTATGGGTTTAACCAGGGCTCTTTCCAATGAGTGGATCAAGGATAATATCAATGTCAATGCAATAGCACCCGGATATATAGCTACCAAAAATACACAAGCACTGAGAGATGATGAGAAAAGAAGCGCCGAGATACTGGGAAGGATACCCGCAGGCAGGTGGGGAACACCTGCGGATATTATGGGAGCTGCGGTTTTCCTTGCATCCGATGCGGCTGCTTATGTAAATGGATATACATTGGCTGTAGACGGCGGATGGCTGGCAAGATAAAGGCATATACTGGGACATTGGGGACGTTTCTCCTGTCCCTCTTTTTCAAAGAGGGACAGGAGAAACGTCCCCATGTCCCACATCCCCAACGTACAACTTCTGACGAATCAATTATGTTTACGAGGAGTGATAAGTATGAAAAAACCATACGGAATAATGCCTGCGGCATTGACAATCTGGAATGAGGATGAAACCTTTAACGAAAAAGGGATGGAGCGCTATCTGCAGTGGCTTTTGGATAACGGAGCCCACTCGATCTCTGCCTGCGGCAGTACCGGAGAGAATATTGCCATGCATATGGAGGAGCAGAAGAAGATAATAGAAGTTACGGTAAAAACCGTCGCAGGCCAGGTACCTGTTTATATCGGTACCGGCAGATATACAACAAGTGCCACCATTGAGCTCAGTAAATATGCCGAAGCTGTCGGAGCTGACGGCGTAATGATAATTCTTCCGTATTATTTAAAGCCGTACAAGGGAGCTGCAATGGATCATTACAGAGCTGTATCAAAAGAAATAAACATACCGATCATGGTATATAACAACCCGTGGTTCGCAGGCTATGAGCTGAATGCCAAGGATATTAAGCAGCTTGTTGATGAAGGAGCAGTAAATTCCGTAAAGTCTGCTCACGGTGATGCTGCAAGAATACATGAGCTGAAATTTGAATGCGGTGACGCACTAAAGGTTTTTTATGGCCATGATTATGCAGGCTTGGAAGGGATAGCTGCAGGCGCCGACGGATGGCTGTCGGGAATATTAAGCGCACTGCCGAAGCAGTGCAGGCAGATCTATGATGCGGTAGCAGTAGAGAAGGATATTGAAAAAGGCAGGAAGATAATGAACAAGCTCATACCTTTTATTAATTACCTTACATATGAGAAAGTCAACGAGAAGCCCCACTGGCTGGAAATATTCAAAGCAGCCGTCAATATGCAGGGAATACCTGTAGGCAAACCCAGAAGGCCTCTTGGTGAATTGGACAGTGAGAATGTTGAGAAGCTCAGAAAGGTTTTGGATATTGCATTAAGTTAAGAGGAGGTATTGTAATGAAAAAGTTCATTAATGACCCTAAGAATTTTGTCAATGAGATGATAGAAGGTATACTTTTTGCTCATCCAGAGAAGCTGAAGTGCATTAACAATGATTTAAGGTGTCTTGTAAGAGCCGATAAGATCAAAAAAGGCAAAGTAGGAATCATGACCGGCGGAGGCTCGGGGCATCTCCCGTTATTTTTGGGTTATATCGGGAATAACCTGATTGACGGGGCTGCAGTTGGAGGGGTTTTTCAATCTCCAAGCGCGGAACAGATGTATCAGGTGACGAAGGAAATTGATCAGGGCAGCGGGGTTCTCTATTTATACGGAAATTATACCGGAGACATAATCAACTTTGAAATGGCCGCTGAAATGGCGGATATGGACGGAATAAAGACCATGCATGTTCTGGGAAATGATGATTGCGCCTCTTCAATAAAGGGTGAGGAAAACAAGAGAAGAGGGGTCGCAGGATTAATGTTTGCATTTAAAACGGCCGGTGCCTATGCGGAGGAGGGAGCATCCCTGGAAGAAGTCGCAAGAGTTGCACAGAAGACCGTAGATAATACCCGTACCATGGGTGTTGCCCTGTCTCCATGCATTATACCCGAAGTAGGGCATCCGACCTTTAGTATAGGCGATGATGAAATGGAAATCGGAATGGGCATACACGGAGAACCGGGGATTAACAGGGGAAAGCTTATGACAGCCGATGATACAGTCAATGTTATGCTCGGGCATATATTCAGGGACTTTGAGTATAAGGCCGGGGATGAAGCCGCGGTAATAATAAACGGCTTGGGAGCTACACCCCTTGAAGAATTATATATAATTTACCGAAAAGTCTATCTTACGTTAAAGGATAAAGGAGTAAAGGTACACAGGGTCTATATAGGGGAGTTTGCGACCTCCATGGAAATGGCGGGAATGTCCATTT
>JAKJBT010000058.1 GCA_022706865.1 Bacillota bacterium | reverse complement strand
GAAATCCTTATACAGGAATTCCACTCCGTATTTCTTCCCTGCTTCCTCTCCTATCTTCCTGATAAGGTCATGCTTCTGGAAGGGGCTTACCAGAAGTGTAGTGGTAAAAGCATCAAAACGGCCTGATTTTGCAACGGATGCGGCTCTCTCCAACCTTTCGGCATAGCACATAATGCATCGCTGTCCTTCACGGAAAGCTGCATTCCTGAGAAAATCATCCAAATTATATTCATCTATGGTAATCAGCCTGTAACCTGATTTATCAGCAAAATCCCGGGCTGTGTCCAGCCTTTTCTTATACTCCGTATAAGGATGAATATTGGGGTTGTAGAATAACCCTGTTATTTCATGTTCCCGGCTCAGAACCTGATAAGGATAAACGGCACATGGGCCGCAGCACATATGCAGCAGCAGCTTCAATACTCTCACTCCTGATTAATCTTTTTTTATTCCGAAATGCCTGTATGCGGAATTTGTTGCAACCCTTCCTCTTGGTGTCCTGTTTATAAATCCGACTTGAAGAAGATACGGCTCGTAAACATCCTCAATAGTACCGCTGTCTTCACCTATGGACGCTGCAAGGGTATCCAAGCCTACCGGTCCGCCGTCGAATTTGTTGATAATTGTAAGCATCATCTTTTTATCAATGTCATCAAGCCCCATGTCGTCTATTTCAAGAAGCTTCAATGCCTTGTCGGCCGTTTCTTTGTCAATGACTCCGGAAGCTTTGACCTGGGCAAAATCCCTTACCCGCTTCAGCAGCCTGTTGGCAACTCTTGGAGTACCTCTGGACCTTCTTGCTATCTCAAAGGCTCCGGCTTCATCCGTTTCTATCTTCAGTATCCTTGCAGACCTTTTAACTATCTTGTAAAGCTCTTCATCTGTATAATATTCCAGCCTGCAGATTACTCCAAACCTATCTCTCAGAGGTGCGGTAACCATGCCGGCTCTGGTGGTAGCACCGATCATAGTAAATCTCGGCAGATCAAGCCTGATTGAACGGGCGCTGGGTCCCTTTCCTATTATTATATCCAGAGCGTAATCTTCCATGGCAGGATACAGTATCTCTTCTACACTTCTGTTCAGCCTGTGTATTTCATCGATAAAAAGTACATCATTATTATCAAGATTCGTAAGGATTGCTGCCAGGTCTCCGGGCTTCTCTATGGCAGGTCCGGAGGTGATTCTTATGTTTACACCCAGTTCATTGGAAATAATATTGGCAAGAGTTGTTTTTCCAAGTCCCGGAGGTCCGTAAAGCAGGACATGATCCAAGGTTTCCTTCCTCTTATTCGCTGCTTGTATGAAAATGCTGATTTTCTCTTTGGCAACGGACTGTCCTATGTATTCTTCAAGGGATTTGGGCCTCAGGCTGGTATCAATCTCTGTATCATCTTCTATTATCTTTGGGGTTATCAATCTGTCTTCCATTGTATTTCCTCACTTTTATCAATTCACTATCACTTCATTGTTCCAAGCTGCCTTAATGCTTCCTTAATCAAGATATCGATAGGTTTGTTCTTATCCTTTAGCTTCATCACCGCATTTGCCGCTATAGAATAATTATATCCTAAAGCGGTCAAAGCTTCAATTACTTGGGATATCTCATCGCTTCCGCCGAAAACCTCGATTCCTCCCACTGCACTTTCCGTATCTATTTTGTCTTTCAGTTCAAGTATTATCCTTTCTGAAATCTTCTTTCCGATGCCCTGTGCTTTCGAAAGCTTTGCAATGTCCCTTCCCAATATGGCTGCTGCCAGCTCCGATGCCTTATATTGATTCAGAAGGGAAGCTGCGGCCTTTGGCCCTACTCCGGATACCGATATAAGCAATTTGAACATCCCAAGCTCATCCCTTGTAGCAAAACCATAGAGTACCAGGTCATCCTCCTTGACTATCAAGTGTGTGAAAATCTTTGAAATTTCACCCAGCTTAAGGCTTTTCATTGAATTCTGCGAAGTAAACACCCTGTAGCCCAGGCCTGAAATGTCAATTACGGCATAATCCTCTCCGATATAGTCCACTCTTCCGCTTATATACTCATACATTGTACTTCACCCCTACACTCTGAATTGTTCCGAGAATTTTGACGAATTACCGTGGCAAATTGCAACAGCCAAAGCATCTGCAACATCATCGGGCTTCGGTATCTCCCCAAGATTCAGTATTACCTTCACCATCTGCTGCATTTGGTTCTTATCAGCCCTTCCATAACCAACTACAGCCTGTTTGACCTGAAGAGGGGTATACTCATATACCTGCACCCCGGATTTTGAGCCGGCCAGAACCGCTACTCCCCTCGCGTGTCCAACCGTGAGAGCCGTCTTAATATTTTTGTTGAAAAACAGCTCTTCAACGGCAAAGGCATCCGGATTATACCTTTTAATAATATCAACAAGCCTGTCGTATATTATAGTAAGCCTCTCGGACATGTTTATGCCTGCATTTGTGGTAATCGCTCCATAATCAATAACAGTGAATCTGTTTGTTTCATATTTTACAAGTCCATAACCCAGTATTGCAATACCCGGGTCTACACCTAATATCAGCAATAGATATACACCACCAAACATATATTCGCTATATTATACTATAACTTTTTTTGGGAAAAAATGCAACAGGGCAGCATATTGCTGCCCTTGAATTAATGGACATAAGAAGAATGAGTTTCGGTCTTTAATTGCTGAAGCCCTCCAGGGTCTGCTCCTTCTGCTCCTCTGTATCTACCACTATTCCCCCTTCAAGGGCCTGCTGATCCTCAGGAGTGAGCGGTGCTGCAGAAATGTCTGTTTTTTCCTGCAGGGTTTTCTGCCCGTTTTCATCATATACATATATCGCGATGTACCCGCCGTCCACTCCTATTATATAATGGCTGGGGCAGTATGTGTCAATATTCCTGCTGAACTCAATTACAGGGGGTGAATAACCGGAAAGGTGCCAATGGTTGTATTTTTCTTTCAACTGCTGCTCATTCATATTCATCTCGTCGCTTCCTGCCTGAACAGCTTTTTCTACAGTATGCCTGCAAGAATTGTAGTATGTTTTGAAAATCAGCTGTGTATTCGGTGTGGGAAAATCTATCTCTGAAATATTTGCTGTCTCCTCTGTATTGCTTTCGGCATTAACCTCCTCATAGGGCTTTTTTACTGTTGTCGGATTAATCAGGCTGTCCGGTATCTGAAGATTGGCTGATGGCTGATTATCAGGATTTTCTAAAGCTTCAGAGGTATCATAATTCAAAAAATACCCAACCGCAAATGCAGCAGAAATCAGCATTAATACTACCGCAGCCAGCAGATATCTTCTTTTACGCCTGATACTTCTATCTTCAAACATAATTATCCCTCCATATTGTTCTGGAGGGTATTATTTCCAAAAAATATATTTTTATACCTATATATACAATATTCTTCTTTTACCTGCCTATTAGGCTATATCATTTTCAGGCTTGTCATGTTGTCATTGGATACAAAAAGATCCGTTATGTCCTTGCGGCCGTTCTTCATATTCACAATACATAAATATTTTTAGCTTTATTGGTTTAAATATACCTGTATCAGATTTGCATTATTTCAGATACTATTTGTTATTAATCATTGTAAATGAGGCTGATACTATGACGGGACTGGGCTTCGCGTGCATCTCAAAGAGCTTGAAGGAAAACGGCAGATTCAGAACAATGAGCGTAAAAACCTATAATAACCTGAAACCCGATGAAAGGATGAGGAGACTTAGGGCTATAACCGTGGATAACCTGTATAACACCTACAGGATTATACTTTGGTGCATTGAAAACAGTATAAGCCTGTATCGGTTAAGTTCGGACCTTATACCCCTTGCAGTCTACATCCGTGAATGGGAATGGTGGGAAGACCGGGACATAAGGAATATGTGTGAGAAAATAAAGAAGATTGTCGATGAAGGCAATATAAGAATCAGCATGCATCCCGATCAATTCTGCGTGCTTAACTCAGACAGGGCTGAGGTAGTAAAGGGAAGCATTGCAATTCTTGAACACCATAACAAACTGTCAAATATGGTAGGTAACAGGATTCTTGTAATTCACACAGGCAGCGGTACCGGAGGCAAAATTAAAGCAACTGAAAGGTTCATCAAGAATTTTAACATGCTGGATGAAGATATCAGGGAAAAAATAGTAATTGAAAACGATGACAAGATTTTCAATGCTGAAGATGTTCTGCACCTGTGTGAGCATCTGGGAGTGCCGATGGTGCTGGATATCCACCATCATAAATGCAACCATGAAAAAGACAATCTGCCCCAGCTGATGGATCGAATAAAAAGCACCTGGAACGGGAAAAGGCCAAAAGTGCACCTGAGCAGCGGAAAAACCTGCCCTACCGACAGGCATCACGCAGATTATATAGATTTTGAAGATTACAGGCAGACGGCAGAACTCGTTAAAGATGAATTTGATATAATGATGGAATGCAAGGAAAAAGACCTGGCAGTACTTAAGATTATGAATAAGGCATCATCTGAGCTTAGCTGAGCTATTCCAGCTCCACAAACCTATGCACCTGCTTTCCGTCTACCTCTTTCATACCTAAAAACATCTCCAGAGGCCTTATCCATATCCCCCTATCTCCATACAAGGCCTGATATACAACATATTCCTCCAGGGTCTCTGAGTGTTTTGCCACATGAAGGACAAGGTACTCATTCCCTTTGAAGTGCCTGTACTTTGCTCCTAATTTTATTTTTCTTCCATTCATATTGTTCACCTCTCTGCTTATCTGATATTTCTTTAATCCCTTATTAAGATTCTCACATATTGCATATGAATTCAAGATATACTGTACAATCATGCTTGAATATAAATTTAGTGTTAAAACAAAATGTTTAAAACAATCAAGATATTATAGGAGGATGTTTGACGTGTCCATAAATGCAAAAATCCCGCATCTTTTACAGCAGGCCATACTTATGGCTGCTTTCACATTAATGAAGTTCTCTGCCTTGTACCACTTTGCCGGACAGCCTCAGGATATGCTTCTTGCAGCTTTAAGGACATCTGCCCTCATGATTGCCATATATGTAATTACCAACCTGGTCATAGGAAGAAAAAGCTTCTTAATCAGAATAGCCTTTCATGAATTTCTGGCTCTCATTGTATTGGCAGATATGCTATATTACAAACAATTCAATATACTGCCGGAAGTTGCGGATCTGCAGTTTTTGAACGTCCTGCCATCAATATGGGACAGTGTGGGCTTTCTTTTTTCAGGGATGCACCTTCTGCTTTTCGCTGATGCCCTGATATTGATGATTCATCAATATGTCCTAAACAGACAGGAAGAGGTTTCAACCCCTGGGATCGCACCCTCCGTTATCGCAGCTGCGCTTTTGTTTGCAATTACATTCACAGACTTCTCTTTAAGTGATGTAAAAAGCAGCGGCCAGGCCTATGGAAAATTCGGCCTGCTGCATTATCATATTTCACAAATTCCTGGCGTATTGCAGTACAATAGCAGCAGCCTGAATATCAACGAGTCTCAGATTGCAGCAGATGCTGAGGAAGCTGATAAAGAGCCCAGATACTTCGGGATTGCTAAGGGCAGAAATGTTATTGTAATACAGGTGGAATCCCTTCAGGATTTTGTCATAAATATGCATTATGAAGGGCAGGAGCTTACGCCGAATCTGAACAAGCTGCTTCTTAAAGATACAATATACTTCAACCGTTTCTATCAGCAGTTGGGTAAAGGAAATACTTCGGATGCTGAATTTGTCACCCAGAATTCCCTTTATCCTTCAATGGATATGCCTGCATACAAAAAATATGAGAATAACAGATTTATGGGGCTCCCAATGATAATGAGGGAAACAGGTTACGGCACCTACGCCTTTCATGCGTATAAGCCGGATTTCTGGAACAGGCAGAATATGTATCCCATGCTTGGTTTTGACCGTTTTGTAAACATGAACGACTTTAACCTTAACGAGACATTTGGTATGGGCTTAAGCGACAAGGAATTTTTTGAGCAGTCGGCCGCATATCTCAGCACTGCCAATCAGCCTTTTTACTCTTTCCTTGTTACTCTATCCAGCCATCACCCTTTCGGGCTCCCGGAGAAATACAAGAAGATACAGCTGCAGCCGGAATATCAGGATACTCTGTTCGGGCGCTATATTCAGGTGATTAACTACACTGACGATGCCATAGGGCTTTTTCTCGAGAAACTGAAAGGATACGGCTTATATGACAACTCAATAATAGCATTATACGGAGACCATCGGAGCATTCCCAACGGCGTCCCTGAAAACGACAAACTGATGTCTGAGCTGCTGGGCCATGAATATACCTTTGATGAGTCTCTCAATGTGCCGCTTATAATACATATTCCGGGAATCAATATAACAGAAACCAATACAATAGTCGGAGGGCAAATGGACTTTCTGCCCACTATGCTGAATCTGCTGGGAATAGAAGAAATCCGGCCAAAGCTTTTCGGACAGGACCTGCTAAATGCTGAAAATGGTTTTGTGGCATCTCAAACCGGTATGATTAAGGGTTCCTTCATAGACGATGAGAAAATATTTGTGATGTCAAGAGACGGTGTATTTGAGAACAGTACCGCCTGGAAACTGGGTACCCGTGAACCTGTTGACTTGGAGCTCTGCAGGAATGGCTATGAGAGGGCACTGAGGGAGATAAAAAAGTCTGAATACATTCTGGCGAATGATCTTATTCATGAGTTTATCACATTGGGTAAGAGCCATACAACTTTCAGCAGTGCCATAAAGGCTGCTTCAGGCTATACAGAAAGGATTGCGGTGCTTTTCAAGAGTATTGTCGAATAGAAGCGGCCTCAAATCCGCTTCTATTCATCCTCCCGCCATAAGGTGGATACATTTCACGTCGTCGCCATCTTTAATTATGGTGTTCTTAAACTCCTCATCCCCAATAAATTGTCCGTTTATCTTTACAGTTATCCTGGGGTATGCATATTTTTTCATTTCCAAGAGCTTTGCAACTGTCATTCCCTCTTCCCATGGGAATTCTTTGCCATTTACAGTAATCATATTGCATCACCTTCAACATGTTTTTTAAAGACCCCTTGTTGCCTGCATTTCACAATTATTATATCATTTGCTTTTTATATTTTCTACTTTTTAATCTGAATTATATCCTCCAAAAGTACGCACTAGAAGAATAATGCGTCATATCTGAAGCTTGCATAACCCTCCGCAAGAGACAGTATAGTATATCGACGCACACGGATTATGATTTTGACAGGCCTACTGCAATGCCTTTGGAAAAGTTCTAGCGGTGTCAAAAGGTCATCCATGGCCCGAGACACCTAAGCCGGCCTCCATGCCGGCTTCACGAACTTTTTACCAAAGCCATATCAGAGGCCTGTTGCCAAAATACATAAAAGTGTGCCCTGCTATACTATACAAGCTCTTGCTTGGTTATGCAGACTTATAACTACGACGCATTATTCTTCTTATATGAACTTGTTACTTACTTTTTCCGTCCTATAAGGCAAAGGAATAATTTACTTGAAGCATGCATTGTCAATGCATGATAGAATTTACTTGAATATACTCATATTCAGCATATCAAAAACCGGGAGGGTTGTTATTATGAAGAAATCTGTAGTCCTGCTTTCTATCCTGGCCTTGCTGGCTGCCGTGTCTGCAACTGCTGCAGCAAAGCCTTTGAAAATAGGCGATGTTATTGGGAAAATCTATTATACCGATATTAAAACCTATATTGATGGAAAACCCATTGAATCGGTAAATGTTGGCGGGAGGACAATGATATCGGCAGAGGATTTGCAGTATATGGGCTATCTTGTAGAATGGAATGTTACTGCAAGAACACTTAATATCACATCAAACGCATCCCGTAACATATCGGGAAAGGTCATAATACCCGAAGGAAAAGTCGCCCCCAAGGGTGGTTTGACTGTTGAAATCGGAGCTTTGGTCAATGCAAATACCGACCCTTCCGTAGTTGCACGAGGTGCCGGATTTGGATACGGAAAGGTAATCAAACTAGTAATTCCTGAAGGCCAAAGCAGTATAGATTACAAAATATCAGTACCATACAAGTTCGAACCGGAATACTATAGATTAATTCAAGAAAACGGTGAGCTTTCCGAACCTATAAGAAGGCCTGACACTTTGCCGAATTATGTTATGCTTTTCAGATATTCATATTACCTTGGTACATATAAAGTCGAGCATGGAGATTTCATGGAAGGCTATCTTGATATGAGTACCGGTGATAAAACAGACGTTGATTATGTTTTCAACAACATCGACCTGAAGTAAACGAAACAAGCTAAAAGGAGCAGCACTAATATCCTAATGCTGCTCCTTTGCCCATAGAATAATTCTTCATTATTGCCCCGGATCCTGCTTATCCTTTCTTTTGAATCGGCGAAGGGGTTTGCGTAAAAGGAAATAAGCAGCAGCTATAAATGGTGATATCGGCAGCATAAATGCAATCAGGCTTAGAAGAGATATAACAATATTTATTAATAGGTCTGTACCTCTTTTCAATGCAAGCTGCAATTTGTATCCGAGACTGTCCTGGCTGGCTGAATCAATAGAAATCTGGCTCTTTTCAAACCTAATCCGGACTTCGCTGTAAGTTATCTGACGATCAAGGTTAGTAATATAGCCCTTTAAAGATTCGAGCTCATCAGTAAGACGCCGTATCTCCCTTTCAATTTCCAGAATCTCAGAAACCTTCCAGCCCGGTTTTTGCAGCAGACTGCGCATTGTTTCAATTTCAGCTTCCAGATTTTTAATTCGAATCTGAGTATCAAAATAGCTGTCTGTTACATCTTCGGTTTTTTTGTTGCTGTTAATAATTTTCCCCAAACTTCTAAGGCTCGAAACAAATGTATCGGCTTCTCCTGCCGGTATCATAACAGTGAGCTGGCCTGAGAATTCGTTTTGAAAGGACTCACGGGTGTAGCCGCCTGAAGCCGCTGCCATTGCCTCAGCATCAAGCATGCTTTTTTCAATATCATCCGCCCTTATATCCATAGACAGCTTGACTATCAGCTTTCGGTCCGGCGTCTGTGAAGGTGCTGATGCCGGCATTCCACCTGCTGTTTTTTGTTCTTCCGCTGCATATTCAGCCGTTGATGGTTCCTGAGGTACAGATTCATTTGCGGCTTTGCCGCTGCAGCCTGCTGAAATAATACTTATGATAATCAGAATAGTAAGAAGGATTAACCCCAAAGGCTTTCTTTTCATGATATCACCCCTCATATTTAATGATTCCCTTTCATATTTCATTTTTCGGATTTGCAAATTAGACGGATCATTCCATATTTAGTTGCGTATTATGATACATTTTACATTATTTTCATAAATATTGAAATACCTTAAATAAACAGTATTGGTAATATTTACACTTAAGATGTTTCTAATATGAGTTTCGAGCATAAAAAAAAGATAGCCAACCAAATGGCTATCTCCATTTATAGTCTCATCTCAAATAAGCTCCTCTTCTTCATCCGGCAGCTCTGCGTTGTGATAAACGTCCTGGACGTCATCGTTGTCGTCGAACATATCCAGCATCTTGTTTATTTTCTTTACTGCTTCAGGGTCTGTAACTTCGATATAATTCTGCGGTACCATTGTCACTTCTGCCGAAGCCATGGGTATTCCCGCTTCTTCAAGCTTCTGCCTTACCTCAGAGAAGCTTTCAGGTGATGTAACTATCTCATAGGAGTCCTCTTCAGCGGTGAAATCCTCTGCCCCCGCTTCGAGAGCCTGCATCATAAGCTCTTCCTCGTCTATTGTACCGTCGTTTTCTACTATAATTATACCCTTTTTATCAAACATCCAGCTTACAGCCCCACTAACTCCCATGCTGCCGCCATTCTTGTCGAATATATGCCTTACGTCCCCTGCCGTCCTGTTTCTGTTATCTGTAAGTGCTGTCACTATAACTGCCACTCCCCCGGGAGCATAGCCTTCGTAGACTATTTCTTCATATTCCACGCCTTCCATCTCACCGGAGCCCTTCTTTATAGCCCTTTGTATCGTATCATTAGGCATATTGTTGGACTTTGCCTTGGCTATAACATCGGCAAGCTTGCTGTTGGTGCTTGGATCGGCACCACTCTTAGCAGCCATGGCAATTTCCTTGCCAAGCTTAGTGAATATCTTGCCCCTCATGGCATCTGCCTTGCCTTTTTTATGTTTAATATTTGCCCATTTTGAATGTCCGGACATATATAAACAACCTCCCTGCTCATAAAATCAAACGTTATTATTATATCATAAATTCTTTAGAATTTATGATATCCGCCCATGTGCGTTACTGTCAAGTAAATGTTGGCAACTTATCTTCATACAAATTTTTTGTAAATGTATTTGTAAATTTGATCGCATTTATTCCACGATCCTATTGACATGGGGACCCCTGCACCCTCTGGACACCTGT
>JAKJBT010000159.1 GCA_022706865.1 Bacillota bacterium | reverse complement strand
TTGCCGAAAGGTAAAGGGAATATCGTATATAGAGCTGCCGAATACCTAAAAATAAAATACAGCGTCAAGGAAGGCGCACTGATAAATATTGAAAAAACAATACCTATTGCTGCGGGACTTGCAGGAGGAAGTGCAGATGCAGCACTTACCCTTAAGCTTTTGAATAAGGCATGGAATCTGCGATTGTCCAGGAATGAAATACTGGATGCGGGAAAAAAACTGGGTTCAGATGTACCCTTTTGCATTCAGGGGGGGACTGCCCTGGCGGAAGGTTTGGGTGAGAAGCTGACACAGCTTCCGGGAATTCCCGAATGCCTTATACTATTGGCAAAGCCTGCTGTAAGCATATCTACAAAAGAGGTATATGAAGGCCTGAAGCTTGAAGAAATCAGGGAAAGGCCGGACATAAAAAGTATGATTCAGTATATTGAAGGAAGGAACCTTGAGGGTATAACTGCCTGTATGTGCAATGTATTGGAAACGGTGACAATAAAAAAATGCTCTCAGATAGAAGAATTGAAGGAAAAACTAATGGAATACGGAGCCCTGGGGAGCATTATGAGCGGCAGCGGGCCGACGGTGTTCGGAGTATTCAAGGATCCTGCATCTGCATACAATGCATATGATCATATTAAAGACATGGTGAGTGAGGTTTTTTTAGTCAAGACTACCAACCAAAATTTAGACTTTTAGTATTAAAATGCTAACAGGGGGTGATAATAATGGATAACAACTTTCTCGAATTAAAACTGGACAACTATAAGCCCTTAAGGGAGGTTGTATTCAATTCAATCAGGGGAGCTATTATCTCAGGGGTACTGAAGCCCGGAGAGAGGCTTATGGAAGTGCAGCTTGCAGAAAAGATGGGGGTTAGCAGAACGCCTATTAGGGAGGCCATAAGGAAGCTTGAGCTGGAAGGTTTGGTAGTAATGATTGCCCGGAAAGGCGCATATGTTGCAGACCTTTCCATTAAGAACATTACCGACGTGCTTGAGGTCAGAGCAGCTTTGGAAGGCCTTGCTTCGGGACTTGCAGCATTAAGGATGACCGATGAGGAAATCAAGGACCTGGAACTAACTGCAAGGCATTTCGAGCAGGCTATGAATTCGAATGATGTTGAAGGCGTAATACAAACAGATATTGAATTTCATGAAAAGATATTCAAGTCTACAAGGAACGAAAAACTGCAGCAGCTGGCCAATAGCCTGATGGAGCAGGTTCAAAGGTTCAGGGTGATGTATTTGAATAAAGCCACCAAATCAACCAATCTTATTAAAGAGCATTACAAGATAGCTGAAGCAATTTCCAAGAGGAACAGGGAAATGGCTGAAAATATTTCCAAGATACACATCCAGAATGCCGAGAAGGATATGATGAGACTGCTTGGGAGCTCATCCGGGAAAAATGACAATCCATAGGGAGGATTGAATTTTATGGATGTTATTGTACTTGCGGGAGAGAATAAGGATACCGTAAACAAGGCGTTTTATAAAATTAAGGACAAGTACATGATAGAATATGTTGTGGAAACCCTCAGAGAGTCCGAAAGTATTGACAGGATTGCCGTGGTCGGGCCGAAGGATAAGCTGGAGTCGGCAATCGGCGGTATTGTTGATTATGTCATAGAAGGAACGGGTTCCATAGTATCAAATATACTTCTGGCCTTGGAGTGTTTTCCCGAGGCAAATAAGATTCTTGTTGTGACCTCAGATATCCCTATGATTACCAGGGAGGCAATGGAGGACTTTATTGCAAGATGCAGTGAGAGGGATGTTGATTTGTATTACTCCATTGTAGACAAGAAGGTAAATGATCAGAAGTATCCGGGAGTCAGAAGGACTTATGCGCGGCTTTGGGAAGGCCGGTTCACCGGAGGGAATGTGTTCTGTTTCAACCCGGCTATAAAGGATAAGTGCAAGGATTTCGTGGAGAAGATGCTGGAGTATAGAAAAAGCCCCGCCAAAATGGCTGGATTACTTGGATTTGCATTCTTGCTGAGGCTTGCGCTGGGGATTCTGACAATCAATGCAATTGAGAGGAAATGCGAGTCCCTTCTGGGAATAAGGGGAGCAGCTATTATTTCCCCCTATCCCGAGATAAGCAATGATGTGGACAGACTTAGTGATTTGGAATTCATAGAAAAATATATATAAATATAAAAAAGACACTGAAGGCATGGGGACGTTTCTCAAGCCCCCGTGTCTTTTTT
>JAKJBT010000158.1 GCA_022706865.1 Bacillota bacterium | reverse complement strand
GCAGGAGGATGCATGCTTACGGAACCGCAATTCGCCAAGCGCCTGGAGGATTTATACAAGCATGATATGGACAATGCAAAACCTATAGATATAAAACTGTTAAGAGTTGGCAGGCATATGAGGATTTCTCCGGATGCAAAACTTGTTTGCACCAGGAATGAGGATGAATACAAACTTCTTCAAGGGCTCCTGAAGAAGGAATATATAATATTCGATACCGCTGATTGCGCCGGTTCAACGGCTGTATTAATATCCGCCGGGGGGAAGATACCTTCACAGGAGGATATTGACTTTGCAGGTTCGGTAGTGGCCAGGTACAGCAAAGAAAAGGAAAAGGACAGTGTAAGGGTAAAGTACAAAAAACAGAATGACCCTGAATATAAGTACATGAATGTAAAACCGGCCGGTGACGAAGAAATAAGGGAAGTATTGTTATAGAATAGATGCGAGATGCGAGATACGAGATTTGGGCAGGGCATTGGGGTACCGGGCACGAGATACGAGGTGCGGAGTTCCGAGGTTGCGGGTAATCTTATCTTCTCGGTAAAATAATTGTTTGTAATATTATGGTTGATTGTATATAATAGAAATATCAGCAGGTTTTAGCGGAGCCTGCTTAAATAATAAATTCCATGCCGAATAATCGGCAGCAAAAATACGAATACCTTGGTAACAGGATTGGGAAAGGGGGCGGAAGATTATTAATTCCTTATTCAGAGAAAATATTGAAGACATATTGGACAATATTCAAGAAGGCATCCACATTGTCGACAGTTCCGGCACAATAGTGTATTACAATAAATTTGCGGCGGCACTGGACAGTATTAATCCGGAGGAAGCTATAGGAAGACACATACTTGAAATATATCCGTCACTGACGGAGGATACCAGCACCATATTAAGAGTCATAAAATCAGGAAAACCCATTCTCAATTATCAGCAGGCCTTCAAGAACTATAAAGGGGTTCAGATAACTACCGTAAACTCTACCATACCGATAATTTCAGGCAAGCGTGTCGTGGGCGCCCTTGAGGTGTCAAGAGACATAACGGAGGTAAAGAAACTTACTGAAAAGATAGTAGATTTACAGGCAGAGCTTTTGAAAGATGCAAGGATAGAAAAAAGCTATGATGGAAGCAAGGCGTTTTTCCATTTTGCAGATATTATTGGAATATCAGAGGTAATGCTCAAGTTGAAAAAAGATGCACTGACAGTTTCTTCTTCACCGTCGCCAATAATGGTCTATGGTGAAACGGGTACCGGAAAGGAACTGCTTTTGCATGCAATACATAATGCGAGCCCTCGCAGAGATAAGCCTTTCATTGCCCAAAATTGTGCGGCACTTCCTGAAACCCTGCTTGAGAGCATACTTTTTGGCACTGTCAGAGGCAGCTTTACCGGAGCGGAAAACAGGCCGGGACTTTTTGAAATCGCCGATGGGGGAACCCTGTTCCTGGATGAAATCAACTCTATGTCCCTTCAGCTGCAGGCTAAGCTTCTCAGGGTAATACAGGACAGGAACGTGAGAAGGATCGGCGATGCAAAGACAATCCATGTTGATGTAAGGATAGTAACGGCAATAAATATAGATCCGAGGCAAGCGCTTCAGGACAAGACCCTCAGGGACGATCTGTTCTTCCGTCTGAGTGTCATATCCCTCAAGGTGCCGCCATTGAGGGAGAGGAGAGACGACATACCCTTGCTTGTTGAGCATTTCATCAAGAAGTACAACAACAGGCTTTATAAGAATGTCAAATCCGTAAGTTATGATGTTGAGAAGTTTCTTATGGAATACTCCTGGCCGGGAAATGTGAGGGAATTGGAGCATTCCATAGAAGGAGCCATGAACATAGCCGACGGGAACATAATAGACAGCAAGTGCCTTCCCTATTATCTGGAAGAGGTATTCAGGAAATTCGAAACAATCCAGGAGGATTATGAGATTAAATCCCTAAAGAAAACTCTGAGCAGCATAGAGAAGAGTCTTATAGAAAAAGCACTGAAAAAGAGTGACGGCAATGTGTCAAAAGCGGCGGAAGTGCTTGATATACCGAGGCAGACACTGCAGTATAAAATAGGCAAGTATAATATCAGGACACAAGATGCCGGATTTTAGGCGATAGCTGTCGCATTAGGAGAAAAATGCGACGCAACTATGAGTTTGTAGATACCCTGGAGCAACAGCCTTGTATATCGACTCGCACAGTGCAAATCTTTGGACAGAATCACAGCTTGATGCTTGAAA
>JAKJBT010000057.1 GCA_022706865.1 Bacillota bacterium | reverse complement strand
CTCTTCCCAAACCGTCAATAACCCTGCCAAGCATATCATTTGATACTCCCACCAAGAGGCTTTCTCCCGTAGCTTCAATTTTGCTTCCCGGGCCTACGCCGCTCATACTGCCAAGAGGCATCAGGCACACTATGCTTTCCTTAAAACCGACGACCTCCGCTTTTATTGGAGCATCTCCCTTCAAAGGGTATATGTTGCATATCTCTCCGAGATTTACCGCAGGCCCGTGAGATTCAATGGTCAAACCGATAACCTGGGATACACGTCCTGTGTACTTTATAAGATTGCTGCTAAGCAAAGCCTTATTATACTTTTCCAGGTCAATGCCCATCATAGCTGATCACTCATTTCTCAACATAAGTATTTTGTTCTATTCTTCCTGTGATGGAAAGTTATTTTCACGATATATATATGTAAATATTTTTTCTATTTCTTCCAGCTGAACATCTATGCTTGAATTGATCTCACCGGAAGGTGTTTCAATAATGCAGCTTCCGTTCTGAAGTGATAAATCGGAAACTATATCAATATCGGATATGCCTTCTACCATCTTGCATATCCGATATTTGTTTTCTTTAATAAAGTCAAAATCCAAAGGTGATATTTTCAAGACAAGCTTGTTTTTAAATGCGCATTTCTGCAGTGCCTGGTTAACCAGGGACAGAAGTGCCTCCCTATTCTGTGATAATTCCTGTCCTATTACTTTCTTTGATATACTCAAGACCAGGTCCACTATCTGTTCTTCTGCCTCTCTGTAAAGGCTCTCCCTTCTCATGTCAAGGAATGTTTTTATTTCTGAAGCTTCATCAATTATTGACTGTGCTCCGTTTTTCCCTTCAAGGTAACCGGATTCATAACCTTCTTTGTACCCATTTTCTCTTGAAGAAGATAACAGGTTATCGGCTTCCGCTTCAGCCGCTTCCATTATTCTGCGGGCTTCTGCATTTGCTTCTTCTATTATCTTCAGATACATCTGTTTGGCATCTTCAACTATTGAGTTGGCATATTCTTCTTCATCTGCCGGATTTTTATCCTCGTTGTTTATTGTTTTCTGCTCTTCTTCTTTGATTGTTTCATTCCTGAAGACATGTACTATATGTTTAGGAATTCCTATAGATACATTTCTTGATTTGTATACCTTAGACAATTATTTCATCTCCTCCGCCCCTGGAAATAACAATCTCACCTGCATCCTCAAGCTTCCTGATTATATTCACTATCTTCTGCTGTGCTTCTTCAACATCTCTGAGTCTTACAGGGCCCATGTATTCCATATCTTCCCTTATCATCTCCGCAAGACGTTTTGACATGTTACTGAAAATTGCTTTCTTAACTTCATCTCCTGCGTTCTTAAGAGCCAATGCCCAGTCTCCGTTTTCGACCTCCCTGGTAACTCTTTGTATGGATCTGTTGTCAAGAGTTACAATATCGTCGAATACAAACATTCTCTTCCTGATTTGTTCAGCAAGATCAATGTCCTGTACTTCCAGAGTCTCCATTATGAACTTCTCAGTACCGCGGTCAACGGAATTCAGTATATCTACAACTGCGGCCAAACCTCCTGCAATTGTATAATCCTGTGTGACCATAGACGAAAGCTTCCTCTCAAGAACTCTTTCAATCTCTTTTATAACTTCAGGGGATGTCCTGTCCATAATTGCCACTCTTCGGGCAACATCAGCCTGCTTGTCCTGCGGTAAGGAAGATATAATAGTTGCCGCCTGCTGAGGCTTCAGGTATGCCAATATAAGTGCAATTGTCTGAGGATGTTCTCCTTGTATGAAGTTAAGAATCTGAGCCGGATCAGCTTTTCTTACAAAGTCAAAGGGCCTTACCTGAAGTGAGGCAGTAAGCCTGTTTATTACATCCAATGCCTTTTGCCCTCCAAGTGCTCTTTCCAGTATATCCTTGGCATATGAAATACCACCCTCGGAAATATACTCCTGGGCAATGCAAATCTGATAGAACTCATTCAATACTTCTTCCTTCTCCTCGGGAGTTACTGTTCTCATATTGGCAATTTCCAAGGTAAGCTGCTCAATATCCTCTTCCTTTAGATGCTTGAATATAGCTGCAGACTTTTCAGGTCCAAGAGTTATTAAAAGAACTGCCGCTTTCTGCCTGCCGTTAAGATTTCCTTTGAATGCTCTTGACATTAACTAACCTCCTACTCCTCATTAAGCCAAGTTTTTAACAGTTGCGCAACAGTCTCAGGCTTAAGTCCCACAAACTTTTCTATCTTCTTCTTTACTTCATTTTTATCCTCAATATCAATTTCAGCAATGGGTTCGCCTGATAGTGCGGCTTCATTCATTGCCCTTCCGGTACTGTCCATGGTATATTCTGAAGTGCTGTAAGCTCCGGACCGTTTTCTGAGCATAATAAATATTACTCCACCAAAGACAAGCAAAGCGGCAACACCAGTTCCGATCATAATGACACGTTCCCAGAAAACTGCATCCTTCTCTGCTTTCTGATCAGCTTCTATTCTTTTGGCCAATTCCCTGTCAAAGGGTGCAAATACAACTTCTATGCCTCCGTTTTCTTCTGTTGATGCTGCATAATTAAATCCCTGTAAAGCATATTTTACTAATCCGCCGACCCTGTCCTGCAGCTCTTGCGGGATTTCCTTCGGATTCCCCTCGGAATCCAATGTATTGATAAGCACAGATACGGATAAGGACTCGATGCTTCCCATTTCCTTTATAATCTGTTCTTTTATTTCATTTATTTCATAATTTACAACTGTACTTGCCTCGCTATATTGAGCCTTGGATGAATCCACTTCGGCATATTGGATAATGTCTGTATTTGAATCAGTGCCCGGGACACCTCCCTGACCTGCGTCAATCCATTCCTTTCTTATATCCTGCATATTTCTGACGATGCCTTCGTTTTGTTCCGTATTGGGAGCTTCGTAGGTTGTTATGCTCTGGGTAACACTGTCAAAATTCAGCTTTACTGCTGCTTGTACCTTTACATTATTAACCCCGAAGGGAGCTTCCAGGAATTTAGTAATGCTTTTCTCAATTTTATCCTGCACTGCTTCCTGCATTTCCATCTGCGATGAAATAATCGCATTAGGTGTTCCTATATCAGGCACAAGGGATCTTCCGTTTTCATCGATTATTGAGACATTTTCAGGTTTTAGGCCTTTGACGCTTCTTGCAATATACTGAACTATACCGTTTACCTGATTTCTGTCAAGAGCCGGGTACCCGCGCTTCATTTTGATTATCAGGGACGCTGTTGCTTCACTGCTGTCCTGGTCAATGATAAAAGTCTTATCCTCCGGTATATATAGGTTCACATCCGCATATTCTACACCTTCTATAGAGCTCAGGCCTTTCTTAAGCTTGTTTTGCTTGGCTATGAGATATCTTTGGTTCTTGTCCTCGCTTGTCTCATAAAAAGTAGCCTGAGGCTCTTCAGGATACAATGTATCATCTCCAAAGATTCCCTCAACTGCCAATTGAGCTCTCAGCTCATCTATCTGTTTAGCCGGAACATAAATTGTAGTACCTTCAAGTTTTGTATTCACATTCATTTCTTTCAGTCTTGCAATAATTGTTCCTGCATCAGCCTGGTTAAGATCTGAATAAAGTATCCCCATCTGAGGCCGGCTCGTATATACTATAAAACTGACAATTAAAATTATAGATAATAATCCGGCTGCTATTATCCTCACTTTTTGTCCTTTATTCAATCCGTTCCAGAATCCGACGGCATTGTTCTTCAAATTATTAAAAAATTCACCCATTCCATCACCTCATGAAACCGCAAAAATTTCTAGACATTCATCCTCATTATTTCCTGGTACGCTTCCAAAATCTTATTCCTTATTTGAACGGTGAACTGCAGGGCAATATCCGCTTTTTCCGAAGCTATCATAACCTGATGTAAATTATCATTCAAGCCCATTGCAAAAGCCTGGTTCAATTGTTCCGATTCTATCTGCAGATTATTTACATCCTTTATTGCATTATTCAGGAAATCCGTGAAGGATAAATTCCCGCTCTTTGATGTGCTGTTATTATTTATGTTTGTGTTTATTACAAGCTGTTCAGCAGGAAAATTGATTTTCATAGTAGTATCATCCCTTCCTTAAAAATGTTTAGAAGCGAATAAGACAAGGCATACAAGGCGAGATGCTTATAAACATTTTTAGCCTCTGCCGATTTCCAAGGCCTTCATAGCCATACTCTTTGTAGAATTAATTGCAGTTATATTGGCTTCATATGCCCTGCTTGAAGATATCATATTTACCATTTCCGTCATAATATCCACGTTTGGCATCTTTACATAGCCTTTTTCATCCGCATCCGGATGACCGGGATCATAAACCGACTTGAAGGGAGTCTTATCTTCCTTAATCCCGGTAACCTTTACACCGGCACCTATAAGTTTCCTGCTTGCATCACTCAGGTATTCACTGAAGGGCATCCGGCTTTCAGCTTCCTGGAAAACCACAACCTGCCTTCTGTATGGAGTTCCGTCTGCAGTCCTTGTAGTATTCACATTAGCAATATTTCTTGATATTACATCCATTCTCAGCTTTTCTGCAGTTAGTCCGGAAGCGCTAATATTGATTGAATTCAAAAATGCCATCGTAATTACCTCCCGTTAATCGCAAGTTTTATTTTAGCAAATTCCTTTGACATCTGAGCTATTAAAGCATTATACTTAATTGTATTTTTTGCAAGCTCTGCCATTTCCACATCAATATCAACGTTATTTTGATCTCTTCGCATAGACGTGGAGTTCTCCTGTACAATTTCGGGACTGACCGATACAATTCTGTCTTTGCCTATGGGCAGAAACCTTGCATCTTTCTTAATGCCTGAAATCTGAAATTTCTCATGTGCATCTTTCAAATACTCCTCAAACCTCACATATGATTTTTTGAATCCCGGAGTATTAACATTCGCAATATTGTTTGAAATTGTTTCATTCCTCATCCAGGCTGCATCAAGAGCCTTTTCAAGCATTAAGGTCTTATTGCTTATCTTATCAATCATATCAGGAACCTCCATAAAAATTCGTCCTGGTATATAAAATGCCAAAAATACCTATACCAGTTAATATTTCGACATAAATTCCACATTTCCTCTGTTATTTATAGAATAAAATATTTTATTTACATAATTTTATTTACATATATATTATCGAATAAAAAGCAAATTCCTTTTATCCCCCGCAAAAAAAATTCGCAGAAGAATAATGCGACACAATAATAATTTTGCATAACCAAGCAAGAGCTTGTATAGTATAGCAGGGCACACTTTTATGTATTTTGATAACAGGCCTCTGATATGGCTTTGGTAAAAAGTTCGTAAAGCCGGCAAGGAAGCCGGCTTAGGTGTCTCGGGCCATGGAGGGCCTTTTGACACCGGCAGAACTTTTCCAAAGGCATTGCAGTAGGCCTGTCAAAATCATAATCCGTGTGCGTCGATATACTATACTGTCTCTTGCGGAGGGTTATGCAAACTTCAGATACGTCGCATTATTCATATTATATACCACAAACATAAAAAAGGATTAGTGTTCCACTAATCCTCAATGATGATTCTATCTTACTTTTTTCAGCTCTTCCAGCAGCTTATCATTTAAAATCCTTATATGTGTTCCCTTCATACCAAGGGATCTTGATTCTATTACGCCGGCACTCTCAAATTTTCTGAGTGCATTTACAATTACCGACCTTGTAATACCTACTTTATCTGCAATCTTGCTGGCAATGAGCAAGCCTTCATTTCCATCAAGCTCCTTGAATATGTGCTCAATGGCCTCCAATTCCGAATAAGAAAGAGTTCCGATGGCCATCTGAACGACTGCTTTCTTTCTTGCCTCTTCTTCAATTTCTTCATGCTTGGATCTTAGTATCTCCAGGCCTACCACCGTTGCTCCGTATTCCGCCAATACAAGGTCTTCGTCATTAAATTCCTGATTATACTTTGCAAGCATCATTGTACCAAGTCTTTCACCACTGCCGTTAACAGGAACGATAGTAGAATAATTTGTACCCATATCGCATCTTTCTCTATTGTCAATAACGCACAATTTATCTTTATTTATCAGGTTAGATCTTGTTTCATGGAATGAAAGCAATGATTTATTGTATTCTTCAGGGAATTTTTTCTCGGTAAGCAGTTCGTTCTTTAAAAACTCACATTCCTCTGATGTGCCCAATGAATATCCAAGTATTCTTCCTTTTCTGCTCAATATATATACATTTGCGTTTAATACCTCACTCAATATACTGCTTAAATCATGAAAGGATACAGCTTGAGTTCCTGATGTCTGAAGTACCTTGTTAACTTTCCTCATCTTTTCTAATAGTGTTGAGCTCATATTTATCCTCCTTATTTAAATAATATAATTGCTGACATCTTTTCTCTTAATATCGTGAATCAATGCCTTTTGTACATATTCTTTCGTGATATTCACATCGGCCGTCTTCATATCAGGTGCTTCATACGAAATATCTTCAAAAAGCCTTTCCATTACTGTATAGAGTCTCCTGGCTCCTATGTTCTCGTATTGTTCGTTCATAAAGGCGGCAATTGATGCAATCTCTTCAACAGCATCCTCTTCAAAGTTGATGTTTATACCTTCTGTACTTAATAGGGCCTTGTATTGTTTTATAAGAGCATTGTTGGGTTTGGTCAATATCTCAATAAAATTCTCCTTGCTCAGGCTGTCTAATTCAACTCTTACAGGGAACCTTCCCTGAAGCTCCGGAATCAAATCGGATACTTTGGCCACATGAAAAGCCCCTGCTGCAATAAACAGCATATAATCCGTCTTTACAGGGCCGTATTTTGTTATAACGGTACTGCCTTCAACTATAGGAAGTATATCTCTCTGAACTCCTTCCCTGGACACGTCCGGGCCGCCGATATTACCTTTCCCGGCAATCTTATCTATTTCATCAATAAAAATAATTCCTCTCTCTTCGGCTTTCTTAACGGCTTCTTCTATCACTTCATCCATGTCGATCAGCTTTTGCGCCTCCTGCTGCGTCAGGAGCTTCAAAGCTTCCTTTATTGTTACTCTTCTGCGTTTTGTCTTTTGGGGAAGTATGCCTCCGAACATATCCTGAAGATTAATGCTCATTTGGTCCATCCCCGGTCCTGATAACATTTCAATACTGTGTCCTGATGTGTCTTCTATTTCAATTTCTATATTCTCGTTGTCCAAATCCCCGTTCTTAACCTTCTGCATTACATAGTATCGGTTAGTAGCTATACTTTCTTCCTTTTTCTTCGCTTCCGCATCATTTTCGGGTTCTTTGCCTCCGCCGTAATTAAATATCATTTCAAAGGGATTCTTGGGCATATTGCCTTTATTTGAAGAAGGAACAAGTATCTCGGCAACCTTCTCAACCGCTATATCATAAGCCTTTTCATTAACCTTGGATATCTTTTCCGCTTTTACCATCCTTACCGAAAATTCGATAAGATCCCTTATTATTGATTCAACATCTCTCCCTACATAACCCACTTCTGTGAATTTTGTAGCTTCAACTTTTACAAAAGGGGCATTTACCAGCTTGGCCATCCTGCGTGCAATTTCTGTTTTTCCAACTCCGGTCGGCCCTATCATCAATATATTCTTAGGAGTAACCTCTGCTCTCATTTCTTCATCCATAAGATTTCTCCTGTATCTGTCTCTCAAAGCAACAGCCACTGATTTTTTTGCCTTATCCTGTCCTATGATATATTTATCAAGCTCTGATACTATTTGTTTCGGAGTTAACTCGCTCATAGATTCCTCCTATAATTCCTCTACAATGATGTTATTATTGGTAAATACACAAATTGAGGCAGCTATTTCCAAAGACTTTCTTACCACCTCAGTTGGCGGGAGGTCTGTGTTCTGAGTCAGAGCTTTGGCAGCGGCCAGAGCATAATTGCCTCCGGAACCTATTGCAATTACACCGTCATCCGGCTCTATTACCTCGCCGCTTCCCGAAATAACAAGCAGAGTCTCTTTATCCATTGCAATAAGCATTGCCTCCAACTGCCTCAGTACTTTATCCCTTCTCCAATCCTTTGCCAGCTCAACGGCAGCTCTTTTCAGATTACCACTGTGCTGCTCCAGCTTTTCTTCGAGCTTCTCGGAAAGCGTAAAAGCATCTGATACCGAGCCGGCAAACCCAACCAGTACTTTTCCGTCAAATAATCTTCTCACTTTTCTGGCAGTTGACTTAATTATGGTGCTTTGACTGAAGGTCACCTGACCGTCACCTGCAATTGCGCCCTTGTCATCTCTTTTGACTGCAGCTATTGTTGTACCATGAAACATAATTCTCCTCCAGTAATCTATCCCAAATATGTTACAATATTCATAAAAGTCAAAAAACTCACTAGATTCAATATAGCATATGAATATATATATTTCAACCACTTAGAGCTGTTCCTGAATAAATTTTTCCAAGTCCTTTAAAGCCCTTTCAGCATAATAACTGCTCTTTTCCTTTTTGTTTCTTATTCGGTATTCAGGCTGCGGGAATATGCCAAAATTCACGTTCATCGGCTGGAATGTCTTTATTGTACGATCCGTGATGTATCTGCACAATGCTCCGTGAGCTGTAGTTTCAGGAAATACAACGGGTTCCATACCATTAATAATCCTGGCCATATTTATTCCTGCAACCAAACCGGAAGAAGCAGACTCAACGTATCCTTCAACACCTGTCATCTGACCGGCAAAAAACAACTTTTCATTGTTATGGAATTGTAGAGTAGGCCTCATTACCTTGGGTGAATTTATGAAGGTATTCCTGTGCATTACTCCATATCTTACAAATTCAGCATTTTCAAGTCCCGGTATCATGCCAAAGACTCTTTTTTGTTCACCCCATTTAAGGTGTGTCTGAAAACCCACAATATTATATAAAGTACCCTCTTTATTATCCCGCCTGAGCTGTACAACTGCATAGGGCTGTTTTCCGTTCCGGGGATCTGTTAAGCCCACAGGCTTCAAAGGTCCGAAAAGCAATGTCTGCAGGCCTCTTTTTGCCATAGTCTCAACAGGCATACAGCCTTCAAAAACAACCTCTTTTTCGAAGCTCTTAAGGGGTGCTGTTTCCGCATTTACAAGTTCCTTATGAAAACTAACGTATTCTTCCTCTGTCATCGGACAATTTATATAATCACTGTCCCCCTTGTCATACCTTGATGCCATGAATACCTTGTCCTTATTTATTGATTCATAGGTTACAATAGGTGCTGCTGCATCATAAAAATATAAATAATCGTTGTCCATCATACTGCCTATGCTGAAAGAAAGCTTTTCCGAGGTAAGAGGCCCCGTTGCGACTATCACATATTCATTTTCAGGAATGCTTGTTACTTCTTCCCGTATGATTTCAATATTGGAATTACCGGTAATCCTGTCAGTTATTTCCTGGGAAAAACCCTCTCTGTCTACAGCTAATGCACCTCCTGCAGGCAATGCTTTGCTATCGGCACATTCCATTATCAGAGAGCCTAATCTTCGCATCTCCTCTTTCAGCAGTCCCACGGCATTCTCCAGCTGATTGGAGCGAAGGGAATTGCTGCAAACCAATTCCCCGAACTTATCTGTATGGTGAGCAGGTGTATTGACCAAAGGCCTCATTTCATAAAGCCTAACCTTTATCCCTCTTTTGGCAAGCTGCCATGCCGCTTCGCTTCCCGCCAAACCTGCGCCTATAACTATGACCTTATCATTCAAGTCTATTTCACCTCATTATTCCCTGACCTTTTGTAATCACATGTCTCATTGATGCACTTATATTCAAAACCCTTTTTGTTATACTTCTTCACAATAAGGCTTCCGCACTCAGGGCATTTCTCAGCAACAGGCTCATCCCAGCTTACAAAGCTGCACTCCGGGTATTTGCTGCAGCCATAAAACTTTCTGCCCTTTTTGGTTTTTCTCGCAATAAGCTCTCCCGAGCACTTCGGACAGCTTATACCGGTTGACTCAACTATTGCCTTGGTGTTCCTGCAGTTCGGGAAACCTGGACATGCGAGGAATTTGCCGAATCTGCCCTGTTTATATACCATATTTCTGCCGCAAAGCTCGCAAACAACGTCACTGACTTCGTCCTGTATCTCTATTTTCCCGACCTTTTCTTCTGCACTTTTCAGAGTCTTCTCAAAGGGAGCATAAAACTCCCTTATCACATGCACCCAATCCTTCTCGCCCTCTTCTATATTGTCAAGCTTCTCTTCCATATTGGCGGTAAATTCAGCATCTACAATATCAGAAAAATATTCCTTCATAATCCCCGTAACCTTTTCGCCCAAATCGGTAGGAACTAGGAATTTCTTTTCTCTGATTACATAACCTCTGGCCAGTATGGTTGATATTATAGGAGCATATGTGCTTGGCCTGCCTATGCCTTTTTCCTCAAGGATCTTTACAAGGGTAGCTTCCGTATATCTTAAAGGAGGCTCTGTGAAATGCTGCTTGTGCTCCAGTTTCTTAAGCTTCAGCAGCTGCCCCTCAGTAAGGCTCGGCAGGGATATTTCTTCTTCTTCCTTTTCATCGCTGCTTTCTTTATAAACGCTCATGAAGCCCGGAAACTTCATAATACTTCCGTATGCTTTAAAAATATAGCTGTTTGCTTCAATGTCAGCTGTGACGGTATCAAATACGGCAGCCTGCATCTGACTTGCTACATATCTTTCCCAAATAAGCTTGTATAATTTGTATTGCTCTCTATCAAGAGAGTCTTTTATACTATCCGGTTCTCTGAAAACCAAAGTAGGCCTGATAGCCTCATGGGCATCCT
>JAKJBT010000157.1 GCA_022706865.1 Bacillota bacterium | reverse complement strand
GTCACGGATGACCTTTGACAGAGTTAGGTTTTTCTTAGTCAAGTTGAATTAGAGCCATCAATTTTTGTCTACTATTCGTGACTATATATACGGTTCATATATTAAGATATGTCAGCGATTTAATGCTTTCTTCAAAAACCTGTAACCTCCGATTGGCATATAATTTGCTTATTAAAATTGGCATAAGCCCAAAAATTAAGGAGGAATAACAGCATATGAAAAAGGGATGCAAATATGGTACCCATAGGGTCATTGAACCGGCAGGAGTCTTGCCGCAGCCGGCAAACAAAGTTGACAACAATATGGATGTACTTTACGACAATGAAATACTTATCGATGTACATACCCTGAATATAGACTCTGCCAGCTTCACGCAGATAGAAGAACAGGCCGGCGGAGATGAGAAGAAGATAGCGGAGATAATGCTGGATATAGTAGAAAAGCAGGGCAAGCACAGAAATCCTGTAACAGGCTCCGGCGGAATGCTTATCGGAACTGTTGAGAAGATCGGGCCGGCGCTGGAAGGTAAGACTGACCTGAAGGTCGGGGATAAGATAGCAACACTTGTATCACTTTCACTTACTCCTCTCAGAATAGATAAGATCAAGGAAATCAGAAAAGAAATAGATCAGGTCGATATAGAAGGCAAAGCAATACTCTTTGAAAGCGGGATTTATGCGGTGCTGCCGAAGGACATGCCGGAAAAGCTGGCACTGTCAGCCCTTGACGTAGCCGGTGCTCCTGCCCAGACTGCAAAGCTGGTGAAACCCGGTGACACAGTATTCATAATAGGTGCGGGAGGAAAATCAGGAGTGCTTTGCAGCTATGAAGCAAAGAGAAGAGCCGGAATAACGGGCAAGGTCATCGGCTGCTGCGGAAGCCCGAAGAGTGCAGACAGGCTGATGAAGCTTGGATTCTGTGATGAGGTTTTTGTCGGAAATGCAAAAATGCCCGTGGAAATAATGAACAAAGTATCTGAATATACAAATGGCCAGATGGCTGATATCACAATAAACTGTGTAAACATACCCGATACGGAGATGACAAGCATACTTGCAACAAAAAATACCGGAGTGGTATATTTCTTCAGCATGGCCACCAGCTTTACAAAAGCAGCCCTGGGAGCTGAAGGAGTAGGAAGCGATGTCACTATGATAATCGGAAACGGCTATACCAAGGGGCACGCCGAAATAACACTCCAGATACTCAGAGAGAGTGAAAAGCTCAGGGATTTGTTTACCGAGATGTATGCATAAAATAAATTTAAGGAGGTAAGCGCATTGAGAAATTACAAGGATATTCCATTGTGGAAGGATGTTACCCCCGAACAGTGGAATGATTGGAAATGGCAGGTATCCAACAGGATAACCACAGCAGCTCAGCTTAAGCAGATAATTGAACTTACTCCCGAAGAAGAAGCAGGAGTGAATGAATGCTTAAAGACATTGAGGGGGGCAGTCACTCCATATTATGCATCACTTATGGATCCGAAGGACCCCCATTGCCCTATCAGAAAACAGGCCGTCCCTACTTCCAAAGAGCTTCACAAAGCGGATGCAGACATGCTGGATCCCCTTCATGAGGATGAAGATTCACCGGTACCGGGACTGACCCACAGATATCCCGACAGGGCACTGCTGCTTATTACAGACCAGTGTTCAATGTACTGCAGGCACTGTACAAGGAGAAGATTTGCAGGGCAGCATGACGAGCAGATGCCTATGGAAAGAATAGAAAAGGCTATCGAATACATCAGAAATACTCCCGTAATAAGGGATGTGCTTCTCTCGGGCGGAGATCCGCTGCTTGTAAATGATGACGTACTGGAATATATAATCAAAAAGCTCAGGGAAATAGATCATGTTGAGATTGTCAGACTCGGATCAAGGACTCCTGTGGTAATGCCCCAGAGAATAACCGACGATCTTGTGAACATGCTTAAGAAATATCATCCCGTATGGCTAAATACTCATTTCAACCACCCCAAAGAGATTACTCCGGAATCCTCAGCAGCCTGCAATAAGCTTGCTGATGCCGGAATAGTCCTTGGCAATCAGTCGGTGCTCTTAAGAGGAGTAAACGACTGTGTTCACATTATGAGAGATTTGGTTCACGGATTGGTGAAGATCCGCGTAAGGCCATACTATATTTATCAATGCGACCTTTCCTTTGGGATAGAACACTTCAGAACCACAGTATCCAAGGGTATTGAAATAATTGAAAGCCTCAGGGGGCATACATCGGGTTTCTGCGTACCTACCTTTGTTGTTGATGCACC
>JAKJBT010000056.1 GCA_022706865.1 Bacillota bacterium | reverse complement strand
CTTATGTATGCTGTTCCATTCTGTCCCAATATATCTTCCCGGTTTTTCCACCCTGGATAGCAGTTCCTCATATATGAACTCCTTAGTGTTATCGTATTTCATTCGTTCCTCCTATAATTCATGCACACAGCTAAAAAATGCGGCATATGCAGCGTATAACACTAAATACACGAATGTTGCACAGAATTCGGCACTTCCAGTGTTATCCACAATCTCGTAACCTAATTTATATTATTACATAATTGCAGTATAAAATTCTACTGAAAGTTTATCTGCCCATTAATTATTTGTGTGATTCTTCCATCATATCCGTATTGAAGAAGGCCTTTTATGATTTCTTCTTCACTCAGAATCCTTTTAAGCCTGCCTTCTTCATCCACTACTTCCACGCAGCATTGGGTCACAGGGCTGAATCTGTTTACTGCCTGTCTTATAAGGTTATTCTCCTGCACTTTTATGAACCTTTTTCTTATTCGTCCCCGGGCTATCATTGCATTCTTGGTGCTATTCCCCGTAAACAAGTAATAATATGAGCTGTTTTTCTCTTCCTTTATAGCACCAATATATATAAATACAGCTGCAATTATAAGCGCTCCGCTTTTGCTTCCGGCTGCCAGCATGTAAATATTGAAGCCCATAAGGAGAAAAGCTGCTATCTTACCTGCTGACGATAACATTTTTGTTGCCTGCCTGTATCCCATAAGGAAACAAAGCAGATTCCTTACAATCTTGCCTCCATCCAGCGGGATTACGGGCAAAAGGTTGAACAGGCAAATAATCAGGTTATATCTGCAGGCTGATTCAAATACTCCTGAATACTCCCTGAAAAAACTGAATGTCAAAAACAATACAAAGCTGGTGGCAGGCCCTGCAGCTGAAACCACAGCTTCTGCGGCCCCTCCCAGCTTTGATAGTTCTTCCATTCTGGCTATGCCGCCATAAGGCATAAGCTCAACTTCGTACACCTTTATTCCTGACTTTTTAGCTGTCAACACATGTCCGAGCTCATGGAGCAATACACTGGCAAACATTATCAAAGACTGCTGCAGCCAGCCGATAATGCAGCTCACAAATAAAAAAAGGATAAAAAAAACATTTAGTTTTATCCTCACAATGTGAACCCCCAATGGCACAGGTCATACTGTTCACTGCACTTCTATCAGCATTTCCATAGGACTGACAGGCTTCCCTTCCTCTTGTATCTCAAAATGCAGATGAGGCCCCGAGGTAATACCCGTGTCTCCTGTCTCCCCTATTATTTCTCCCTGCTGAACCTTTTGTCCCTCTTTAACTGTTATCTTATAGCAGTGGGCATAAATCACATCATATTTGCCGCTCCGTATGCTTACATACTTTCCGTTTGTTTCATCCTCTCCGACTGTTGTTACCGTTCCTGCCGCGGAAGACTTAATAGGCGTGCCAATCGCTGCGTCTATATCTATTCCGGTATGCATCCTCACTGTCTTGAACACCGGATGGATTCTTTCGCCGTATTCTGATGTTATTTCCCCTTCCACAGGGATTATAAAGCTTGGATTATCTTCAAAGCTTTCTATTCCGACTTCTGCAACTCCAAGGTTCTCCCTTGCCTCCGGTATTATATTTCCAATATTTCTGAATGTTCCCAATACCTTTGAAAAATCCATATTCCAGTTTATCGTTGTTCTTATACCGTCAGATATCGTGTTTGCAATACCAATATTAATATTATTCACTAACAGTACTGCCGCTACGGCTACAAGAGATATAAAGGACTGCATCAATAACCTGTCTCCGAAATTCCTTTCACCATACCGCCTCGTTTTGAAGGCAGCACCGAATTTTCTATATTCCTTTACGTACCTTGGCCTGGGAATATTCTCAAAATTATTGTTGTCCATATTCTTTCCCCCATAGTTCTTTATAAATTAGTATATTTATATTTATACTCCGGTGGAATTATGTCCAAAAAAGAAAAAAAGGCCTATAGCATAGTATAAGAATAATGCGACGCATATGAGGGACATGGGGACCAGGGACGCGGGGACGTTTAATCTGTCCTGCTTTCAGCGGGACAGATTAAACGTCCCCGTGTCCCTGTAATCCGTGTGCGTCGATATACTATACTGTCTCTTGCGGAGGGTTATGCAAACTTCAGATACGTCGCATCATTCTTCACATATGAAAAGGGATATTGCAAACTACTTGTTGAGTAATTGTGCGATATCCCCCTGCTTCTAGATATTCGTATTGCTTTTCATTCTTTTTATCGGTATATTGGCAACCAATGCGGGTACCGTTGAATCATCAATCTCCCTTTTTGTTCTGGTAAGCTTGATTTCAAGCCCTGCTTCGTCTATTTCCATATAATCTGATATTACTTTAATGAGTTCGCCCTTTATCATTTCAAGAAATTGAGGAGATACATTGGCCCTGTCATGGATCAATACCAATTTTAATCTTTCCTTAGCTATATCCTTACTGCTTGTGCTTCTGTTAAACCATTTGAACAAGTCCATAACTCACACCTCCTCTTACTGCTTTTTCTTATTCAATCCGAAAAGTCTTGCCATCCTCTTGAAAAAACCGTCATCCGATTCCAGATTCATAAATGGAATATCCTCTCCCATTATTCTCCTTACAATATTCCTATAGGCTTGTCCCGCCAGGGATTGTTCTATTGCAATGGCAGGTTCTCCTCTGTTGGTAGATACGACAATCAAATCATCATCCGGAACCACCCCTAAAAGATCAATGGCTAGTATATCTATCATGTCATCAATGTTCATCATATCTCCGCGTTTGACCATTTCCATCTTGATCCTGTTTATAATAAGCATTGGGTTCCTTAATCCGCTTGCTTCCAGAAGTCCAATTATTCTATCCGCATCTCTGACAGCCGATACCTCAGGGGTTGTAACCACAATTGCCTTATTTGCACCTGCTATTGCATTCTTGAAACCCTGCTCGATACCTGCGGGGCAATCCAATATTACGTAGTCAAACTCCTCGGCAAGATCCCCGGTGAGTTTTTGCATCTGTTCGGGATTAACCGCATTCTTGTCTTTTGTCTGCGCTGCCGGAAGCAGGTACAGGTTGGGAAACCGCTTGTCCTTTATCAGTGCCTGTCTCTGTCTGCAAACACCCTCTACAACATCAACAAGATCATAAACTATTCTATTCTCCAAGCCCATCACAACGTCCAGATTCCTGAGTCCTATATCTGCATCAACCAGAACGACACTCTTCCCTTTAAGAGCCAAACCGGTGCCTATATTAGCCGTAGTAGTTGTTTTCCCGACTCCGCCTTTCCCTGATGTAACAACGATCACTTCACCCATTATATTACCTCCATAATTTATTGTATCAGCAAATTTATACGGTATTCTCTATCTGTTCTTCAAATATGGCTCAACAACTATCATTCCTTGTTTGACCAACGCAATCTCTGGATTATCCGACTTGCTGCCCATTCCATCCGGAGATCTTGTTATTATGTCTCCTATTCTCAGTTGTGAAGGCTGCATTTTATATGCAACAATGAATGCCCCATAGTCGCCGTTGGCTCCTGCCTGGATAATCCCCCTTACGGTTCCCATTACAATAACAGATCCGGCTGCTTTGATGTGGGCACCGGGGTTCACATCCCCAATCACCACTACATCTCCTATATATTGAATCAACTGGCCCGACCTGAGTGTTGCCCTTACTATCAGCGCTTCTCCCTTATGCACATTATCAAAAGGAAGCTGTTCCAGTATTTCCGGCTTTTTGATAACGGGATGCTCTTCGTGAACAGGATGATCTTTATCGTTATAGCCTCCTATTACTGTCATGCCGTATTCCTGCTCCATGATTTCCTTAAGCTCATCAAACTCATCCTGAGTAAGTTTCTTTCCCTTGAAGTTCATTATATTTGCGCCTTCAAAAAAACGCTTGGAGGGTTTGATTTTCTTTTCCAGATTATATTTTATAGTATTCAAATCCATTTCTTCTTTGAGTATTATATATAATCCGTCTTTTGTACCTTTGAATATCACTGCATTTTCTGCCATGGCAGTACCCCCTGGTTCCGGATATATCGTCTTACATACATAGTCTAATATTTCTTCATAATTGCTATAAATCCTTCTTTCCAATGAAAAAATGCATTCTAAGGCACTATTTCATTGACTATATGCATATTATCCTTAGTCTCCTCAGGAGCCAGATAAGCTTCAATTATTTCCCTGGCAACCGGTGCGGGATAGTTACCATGGCCACCCTGGGTTATCATCACCACAACAGCAATCTCGGGTTTTTCATAGGGAGCAAATGCGGCAAACCACGCATGAGCATCATAGCCTTTTCCTACTTCTGCAGTTCCCGTTTTGCCTGATATGACAACCTTGCTGCCTGTAAAAGCGCTTCTCGCCGTTCCGCCGGCTTCATTGGTAACAGCATACATTCCCTTCTTTATCGCTTCAAGATTGGCGGGGGAAATATCAATCTTCTCCACTGCTTCCGGCTGTTTTTCCAGCTTAATGTTACCGTCATAGTCAACGACCTTATCTACCAGGTAAGGTCTATACCTTGTACCTCCATTCACTATAGTCGCAACAGCATTCGCAAGCTGAAGAGGAGTAACACCGTTCATTCCCTGTCCGATTGTTGCATTCAGCACATCTCCGGGCTGATACTTGCTGTCCCTTATATATCTATATACCCGTTCAATCGCCTTTGAATCAGTAATACCAAGTTCTTTGAGTCTTGATCTTACTTTGGATTCTCCGGGATTATCATCCAAATATCCTTCTATTTCATCACGGATATTCTTATCATCTATCTTCAGATTATTTATAAGATAGTTGTCAAGATATCTCCTGAACAGTTCTTTTTTATATGTCGGGCCTTCAACAGTTCCCTTATACTCGGAGAGCAGTTCTATACCCGTCTTCTCACCGAAGCCGAATTTCATCGCATATTTTTCAAATACTTCCCCTCCCATTCTTCTGCCTACCTCGAAGAAAAAATAGTTGCATGAATTCTTAATTGCCTGGGACACATTCTGACTGTAATGGGGAATGCCCGTGGATTTAAAAATTGAACAGGACGGAGATACCCCGGGTATAGCTGTATAATAGCCTTTATCATATATCGTCTCCGAAGGAGTTATTACCTTGCTTTCCAATCCTGCCACGGCGCTAACCAGCTTCATGGTTGATCCGGGGGAAAGGATTGATGAAATTGCATTGTTCATCAGCGGCTTAGGTGCATACACATCCTTGCTTTTTGGCTGCAGGCTCTTCCAATCTTCACTGCTGATCCCTGCAGCAAACAGATTCGGATCAAACCTGGGTTCACTTGCCAGGGCAAGAATCTTTCCTGTATTCACATCTATCGCTACCGCAGCCCCGGAGGTTGCATTAGGATATGGCTTATCCTTCACTATGCCTTTTCTTATATTCTCCATAGTCTTTGCCAGGGAATCCTCGGCTGTTTTCTGGAGCTTGGCATCAATGGTCAGAAAAACCGTATCACCGGGAACAGGATCTATTTCATTTATTGTATTTATCAGCGTTCCGTTCACATCTACCTCTATCTGCCTGGAACCATCCTTACCCTTGAGGTATTCTTCCATGGAATTCTCTATGCCGGACTTTCCAATCAGATCCTGGGGAGTGTATCCCTTACTTGACAACTCCTCAAGCTCACTTCCGATCATACCCATATAGCCTATAATGTGGCTGGCAAAATCCCTTCCCGCATATGATCTTATGGGTTTTTGGATTATTTCCACGCCGGGAAGGAAAATCTTGTTTTCTTCTATCTGAGCCCTTGTTTCCATCTTGATATTAGCGGCTATTTCTACCGGTTCATATGCTTTAAATCTATTCTGTCCGACAAGGTACTTGACTGCCAGAATCTTTTTTGCCTTTTCATCATCATAGATATCTCTGGGGATTTTATATTTACTGCAAAGTACATCAAATATCTCCTCCGCACTTTTCTCAGGCCCGAAGCCATGGCTTTGCTTCCATTTCATCTCAGACTTGCGGAAAGAAAATTCAAACTCATTGCTGTCAAAAGGCAGCTCTACGCTTTTTTCATCCCTCAGGATTTCATATGCCTCAAGATCAATGGTATCTGCCGGAATGTCATAATCCAGTCTAAGCTTCATAAAAGCGTCCTTTGCAGATGCACTTTCCGAAATACCGTACTTCTTCTTCCAGTTGATTTCATCATCCTGATATGAAAATCTGATGGGATTAATGAGTATTGGTATTTCATCCTTGTAGGTATCGCCGTTCTGTTCAATTATATTAATTACAGACAGCGCAATATCATTCAATGTATCCTGGGGTACATCAGTTTTCATTATATTAACGGAATAGCTCTGCTTATTTCCTGCTATGATCCGGCCGAATTTGTCTACAATATGCCCTCTTGGTGCAGTTACTGAAATATTCCTTGTCCTCAAGGTCTCAGACTTTTTTCGGTAATATTCTCCTTTTACAAGCTGCAAATCTGCCAGTCTGAATGCCATGGCCAAAAAAACCAATACTGTTATCGCCCTGATAATATCAAGCCTATTACTAAAATATTTCTTAAACATACATTCACCTCGTGTCCCGTAACCCGTGTCTGTTAGTATATCCTTCTATCCATGAAAGAGGTTTCGTCCAGCTTATAAATAAGCCTGTAAACTATCGAGCCCGCTAAAGCATTATATAATGCTTGAGGCAGAATCACCTGCAGCAGCATGTATATGTATGAGCTACCTGCGCTTGGAAAATCATTGGAAAAATATGAAACAAGCAAAAAGCTATGCTGAAGAATGATAATTGCAATAAGGTTAAAAATGAAAGGTGGTATAAAGCTATCCTTAAATACGTTTTCATGAGCTTGTCCTATTATATATCCGGTCACCATATAAGACAGGGCGTTGATGCCTATGACTCTGGCATACATAATATCTATCAGCAATCCTATTCCAAGGCCTGTAAAAGCACCATAGGAGCTTCCCCTCATAATTGCATATGCTACGATAATCATTATTGAAAAGTCCGGCTTTATCCCATTAATACGCGTATATTGAAATAATGTCGATTCAAGTATGACATTAAAAACAGCCAGTATACATATAATCGCTATTCTCACAAGCAATCCCTCACATTTTTACTTTGAGGCTTTGATTACAAATACCTCTTCAAGCCTTTTAAAATCGACTGATGGCTCGATAATTACCACCTTCTGCAGCTTTTTTTCCTGTTTCTCCACACTCTTCACTTTGCCTATGTGCAGGCCCTTTGGCAAAGTGCTGTATTCCGAGGTAATGATATCGTCACCTTTGACTATGTCCGCCTCAAGCTCCATTATTGCTATAACATCAGAGTCCGCGCTGCCTGATACAATTCCCATATCCCTTGTCCTGTTCACAATTATGCTTATAGAGCTTCTTTCATCAATAATAGCCATAATCTTTGAATAATTTGCACCTGTCTCAATAACTTTTCCTACAAGATAACCATGGCCTACAATCACGGCATCATTGACTTGAACCCCATCCTTGGACCCTTTATCAATCGTATATACATCATACCAGTTTCCGGGATCTCTTCCGGTAACATTGGCTCCAATATATTCAAACTGAGTATTTGCATCCTTGAATTCCAAAAGACTCCGCAGCCTGCTGTTTTCCAATGCCATTTGTATAAGCTGTCTGTTTTGCTCTTTCAGCTTCTCGACCTCAGTCTTAAGATTTTCATTTTCCGTTTTAAGATCTTTCAAATCGTATAAGCTCTTGAAGGTATTCTTAAAAAACTCCCCCGAAGAGTAGAATACTCTCTGAACAGGAGTTATTATTCTTCCAAAAATACCATCAATCACACCCGGTCTTGTCCTACCTTGAGATGTAACAGCAATTAATGATATCAACAGGATTGATATTAATACAACAGAAATAAGGAGCTTATTCCTAATTTTCATATTTCTAAAACCTCACAAAACCTTATCTCCTATGCTTCCCGGAATATGATTTGCTTATTTCGTCATATTGCTCCAAAGCTTTACCCGTTCCGATTGCTACACAATCCAACGGATTCTCGGCCACCTGCACCGGCATCCCTGTTTCGTGCTTCACCAAAATATCCAATCCGCGCAAAAGAGCTCCTCCTCCGGAAAGCATTATACCTCTGTCCATTATATCAGCAGCCAGTTCAGGGGGCGTTTTCTCCAGAGTACCCTTAATTCCTTCCAGAATTATTGCAATAGGTTCTCTTAAAGCTTCAAGAATTTCCTCGCTTGTAACCTTTATAGTTTTGGGCAAACCCGTAACCAGGTCCCTTCCTTTAATATCCATCGTACCTTCTGATGAACTAGGATATGCAGATCCTATAGTAATTTTTATCTCCTCGCCGGTACGCTCTCCAATTGCCAAATTATACATCCTCTTTATATAATGTACAATTGCTTCATCCTGCTTATCTCCGGCCGATCTTATGGATTTGCTTGTTACAATCCCTCCCAGGGAAATCACTGCAATTTCGGTAGTGCCTCCGCCCATATTGACTATCATGCTTCCCGTTGGCTCTCCGACGGGTAAACCGGCTCCAATTGCTGCTGCCATCGGCTCTTCAATAAGTCTCGCAATACGTGCGCCTGCCTGTACTGCTGCTTCTTCAACAGCCCTTCTTTCAACTTCTGTAATACCTGAAGGAACACTTACAAGAACCCTGGGCTTTCCTACCGGGGAACCTGCATAGGCCCTTCCTATGAAGTACTTAAGCATTCTATGGGTAACATTGAAGTCGGCAATTACTCCGTCCTTCATAGGCCTTATTGCTACAATATTGCCGGGAGTCCTGCCAATCATTTTTTTTGCTTCGTCTCCTACAGCCATTACAGCATTGGTATCAAGCTTCATTGCAACAACAGACGGTTCTCTTACAACAATCCCTTTACCTCGTACATACACCAGTGTATTCGCGGTGCCCAAATCTATACCAATATCCTTTGACAAAAAATTAAACAGACCCATAATATATGTCCTCCTTAACAAAATACACACATCAATTGTACATTATCTTTTGCTGTATAAAGGCAAAAATAGTTATATAAACCTTTTATATATGATTTACAAATGGAAAACAAGTTATTCACTTTTAACACCCGAAAAAACACTAGAATAGTCCTTTTTCTTTCATGCTGATATATTTGCCGTCCCCTATGATAATATGGTCAACCAGTTCAATACCGATTAGCTTACCGGCTTCAGCAATTCTTGCGGTTATTGACACGTCTTCGCTGCTGGGTGACGGGTCACCGCTGGGATGATTGTGCACCATGATTATACTGGCGCTTGATTTCCTTATTGCCGGGTTAAAAACCTCCCGCGGATGCACAATGGAAGCATTCAGGCTTCCTACTGAGATTTCCTCCACAGATATCAGATTGCATTTCACATTAAGCAATACAAGCTTCATGTGTTCCTTCTTAAGATATCTCATCTCTTCCATAAGCAAGGCTGCAACATCCTGAGGACATTTCAGCGGCTTGTCCGCTCCGGGCTCAAAAGCAGCCAGGCGTTTGCCCAGTTCTATCGCTGCCTTAATCTGGGCAGCTTTTGCTTTCCCGATTCCATTGATAGCACTCAGCTGTTCCACATTAATGTCTGCCAGGTATCTCAGCCCTTGTTCCTGTACCAGAATTCTATGGGCTAAAGATATTGCACTTTCCTCTTTGGTCCCGGTCCGGAGCAATATGGCCAGAAGCTCTGCATTGGAAAGTACTGAAGCACCGTATCTTGTGAGGCGCTCTCTGGGTCTTTCCTCTTCCGGGAGATCTTTTATTGTGGCATGGCCTTTCCGCATCCTTTACTCCTCCAGGGCATTATTAAATACTCCAAGGCATAATCAAATCCTCCAGGGTATTATCAAATCATGCAGGCAGGTTTCTAAATAAGCTTTACTCCGAAGTGCTCCAGCATCTTTCTCAGCCGGAATATCGGAAGCCCTACTATATTGAAATAATCCCCCTGAATTCCTTCAACAAATAGTGAACCCAATCCCTGTATAGCATATGCTCCTGCTTTGTCTTCAGGTTCACCGGTGTTTATGTATGCTGTTATCTCAGCATTGCTCAATTCCTTGATTTTTACCCTGGTACTCTCATGCTCAGTCAGGCTTTCTCCCGTTGCGGTATTTATAATGCTGATGCCTGATATCACAAGGTGCTGCTTCCCGCTAAGCTTTGCCAGCATGCAGAAAGCATCTTCCCTGTTTCTTGGTTTTCCCATTATTTCATCACAATATACAATTGTGTCTGAACCGATTACCAATGCATCTCCTTCTATAGACTCCGCCACATCCTTTGCTTTCATATAAGCGAAATGTTCAACCAGTTTTGAAGCCGGCAATTCAGTTAAACTTTCTTCAAAGCTTGATGGTATGACCTCAAACTTAATGCCTGTCTGAGACAGGAGTTCTTTCCGTCTTGGGGAATTTGAAGCCAGTATTATTCTCATTTATCTCACCCGTACTATATGTTTCATACTAAAGTCTTCTGTATATGTAAATTGCAATCACAATTCCTAATATGCTGAACATATTTATATTGAAGTCAAAACCAAAGGTAAGTCTAAGTACGTGGAAATTCCACTCATGAGCGGAAACTCCCAAGTTGTATCCATACTTAAGTATCGGAAAATATTTGCCCAGCAGTTCACCCAAAAAACCGCCCACGACCAATCCGCATACAACCATCAGAAGCATTATCCACCCGCTTCTGCCGCTTTCTCTCCTCAATACGCTCATCTCCTTTTATTATTAACTTCTGCATATGTCAGCAATACGTGAATTCCTTATGTTTTAGTTTAACATTTTAAATACCGGACTTCAACTTTTTTGGAATTCATTTGACATCTAATATCGACATTTTATATAATTCGTACGGCTAAAGAAAAAAATGAGGTAATGTAAAAAGAAGAATACAAAACAAAGGTCGCCATGTATGGCGACCTTTGTCAGTTTGCAGACAAACACGATTTCCACCAGTGGCGGAAACCGTGTTTTTTCATGAAATATCGTAGTTTTTGAAGTAATATATGAGGGTTAGGTCCGGTTTTACCGGATCTCCACATCCAATTTGCC
>JAKJBT010000156.1 GCA_022706865.1 Bacillota bacterium | reverse complement strand
CCATATTCTATTTCGGTTATTTTATCCACAAGCAAAAATGGATACCTGTGGGGTAAAATTCCTTGAATATCCGTATTATTCAACATCTTCCCTCTCTCTTTCCGGCTTCAGGCTTTTTGACAGCTGCTGATAAAGCAGATCCGCCAGCCCTATTCCTTCGCCCTTGGAAGCTTCCTCCGCATATTTGTCATACAGCATTTCCTCATACATTTCCTCTGCCATACCGCCGTCAATTAAACCGGCTTTCTGCACCGTACTCCGCATTTGCTTAAAGACCATGCTGACAAATATAGCCTCCAGGTCGCTGCAAGCTTGCTTAAGCTTCTTCTCGTCCTTTTCCTCCATTGCTTTTTCAAGAGCTTTCCCAAACTCTCCCTGCTTTGCTTCCTGAGCTTTGCTTTTAGCATTATTATAATCTGTTATTCCATTATTATTAATAGGATTAATCATAATTATCTCCTAAGGTTATTTGCCATCTGCAGCATCTCGTCCGCTGTCTGTATGGACTTGGAATTCATTTCATATGCCCTCTGGGCCTGTATGAGATTTACCATTTCCTCAACAATCTGCACATTTGAGTACTCCAGGTAACCCTGCAGGATATTCCCTCCGGTGCCGTCGTTCTGGGTATCGAAGGCTTCTCCGCTGGCTACTGTTGCTACATAAAGGTTCTTCCCCACACTCTCAAGCCCTGCAGGATTTACAAAGGTTGATATTGAAAGGCTCCCCAGCTCTTCAATGGTGCCATCCTCTCTTTTAACAGTTATCAATCCTCTTGCGTCTATTATTATATCCTTGATATCCGAACCCAATTCTATATTGCCGTTCTCTCCTTGAACATAATAGCCTTCTGAGGTTACCAGGTTGAAGTTCTCCCCATCCGGCGATATCTTGAAAGCTCCATCCTTGGTATAATACTCCTGTCCTTCAGGCCCCAGCACCTTAAAAAAGCCCAAACCTTCAATTGCCACATCGTACGGGTTTTCAGTGGAAGCCAGGTTTCCCGTAGTGAAGAATTTGACTGAAGCGGCGGGCATGACACCGTGCCCCACCTGCAGATTGACAGGTCTCCCCTGTCCGTCCCTTACTATTCCTCTTTCCAATGTTTCATAAAGCAGGTCCTTGAATTCCACTCTGGACTTTTTATATGAAACTGAATTGACATTAGCCATGTTGTTGGATATGGTATCAACATTAAGCTGTTGGGCCAACATCCCCGTACTGGCCGTCCAAAGAGCTCTCATCATAGTTTATTACCTCCTAAACCCTCGCAATTTCATTTACAGCTTTTCCAATCAGTTCATCATGTATCTTTATTATCCTTTGATTAGCCTCATAGGTTCTCAACATAGTCAGCATTTCAACCATTTCCTTTACGGAATTGACATTGGAACCCTCAAGAAAACCCTGCTGTACTGTTCCCGCCGTTATTACCGGTTCCGCCTCAATTTCTTCTGCTATTCTGATGAGGCCGTTTCCTTCCTTGCGCAGCGCCTCATAATCTTCAAAGTCCACAAGCCTGAGCTTGCCTGCCAGCTGTGCATCGGAAAAAACCTCGCCCTTTTCATTTACTGTCATATCGCTGCCTTCTATCCTTATGTATCCGTCTTCGCCAAAGACCCTCCATCCTTCCCCGGTTACCAGCCAGCCTTCCGCATCCTTTGCAAAGCTGCCGTTTCTTGTATACCTTTCACCCTCAGGGGTATCAATACAGAAAAACCCTTTCCCTCTTAAAGCTAAATCAAAGCTGTTTCCGGTAGAGTTCAGCTGCCCCTGTTTAAAATCAATCATTATTTCACTGCTGTGTATTCCATAGCTTAAAGGCCCCAATGGTTTAAAGGGCCTTGAAACCTTCAAGTCCTTGCCAAACCTGTCATTTATTCTGGAAATCAGAACCTCGGAAAAGTTCTGTGTCACCATGACATCCTTCTTATATCCTGTAGTATTCACATTTGCAATATTGTTGGCTATTACATCCACTCTTTTTGCTTCAGTAATTGCTGAGGAGGCTGAAATATAAAGTCCTCTGATCACACTATCACCTACATTAAATGTTATTCTTTACATGAAAGTTATCGGTATAATGTTTAAAGGACTTTAGCAGATAAAAAAACGGGGACGTTTCGAAGGGACATGGGGACGTTTCTCCTGTCCCGCTAAAAGCGGGACAGGAGAAACGTCCCCGTGTCCCTTCTCTTGTATCTGACTTAATAATTCAATGTGATAATTTTTCTGTTTGCATTTATGTCCGAATCCTGAAGCATGTCTATATGCTCCAAAGCCTGCCCTGTTCCAATAGCTACGCAGGATATTGCGTCTTCCGCCACATATACGGGTATGCCGGTTCTTTTGC
>JAKJBT010000055.1 GCA_022706865.1 Bacillota bacterium | reverse complement strand
CAAATTGGATGTGGAGATCCGGCAAAACCGGACCCACTCCACACAATTTACTTCAAAAAGTATTCCATTTCATGAAAAAACACGGTTTCCGTTTCTGGCTGAAACCGTGTTTGTCTGCAAACTGAGCAATGCAATATTGCTTAAGGGTTTCAGCCTGTGCATCTGCGGATTGGCCATCCAGAGCCTGTTCTTCAGTACTGACCCTGATATAAAGCGCAGCCCTCAAACTTTCCTTGTCTGCCATTTGCTCACCTTACATTTTTCTGCTTAGTAAATTATATTAACACTCATTGAATAATAAGCACCTAAAAATTGAAAAAACTGCGGCATGAAATTCCGCACTTTAAGCATGTTGTACCCGGAGGGCAGAATTGCTATAATTTAGTAGAAAGAGTTATATTATTACCTATAAAAGGAGAAGCCCTATGAGTATTATCGATACCTTTCTGTTAAGATACGCCAAGGAATATGATTTTTACAACGAATTGGCCCATCAGGTGGCGATGATTTGTGAAACCATAATACACAGAAGCGGAATCAGAGCTATTGTGACCTATCGCGCGAAAAAGCCCGAAAGCCTCAAGGATAAGCTGATGAAAAGGAATGCCATCAAAAAATATCAGAGCATCGAACAGATATACCGGGATATAGTGGATCTTTCCGGAGTGAGAATAGCAATTTATTTTCCCGGCGACAGGGAGGAAATAGGGAGGCTTATTGAAAACGAGTTCATTACCAGAAAAATGAAAAAATTCCCGAATTCCGAGCAGAAGCAGCATCAGGATAATCCGTTCAAAAGGCGTTTCACGGGCTATGATGCCGTTCATTACAGAGTAAAGATAAAAGAGGAAAAGCTGGAGGAGAACAATAAGAGATTCGCACACGCCCAGGTAGAGATACAGATAGCATCAGCCCTTATGCACGCATGGGCGGAAGTGGAACATGACCTTGCCTACAAGCCTCAGATAGGAAAGCTTTCCGAGGAGGAATTCAACATATTGGATGAGCTTAACGGCCTTGTACTTTCTGGGGAAATAGCTTTGGAAAGGCTTCAAAAGTCATTCAAACAAAGGATAGCCTCAATGGAGCAGCAATTCAACAATCATTACGAGCTTGCCGCCCTTTTGAGGGAAAAGATATCCGGCAGCTTTCCTGAAGGCTGCTTCATCGGCAGAGTTGATATTCTGCTAAAATTTCTTCAAAAGATAGGCATGGATAATCCGAAGGAAATACATATATACCTGGATTCTTTTGACAAAATGAAGGAATCCGTAGGATCCAAAACCATAGTGGATTGTTTTGCGGATCTTATATTGAATCATTACCCCGATTACTATAGACAGTATGTTGAAGCAAAATTTGAATCAAGCTTCAATAATCCGTACATATCCATCCAAAAACAGATGCTTCTCGGTAAAGAGAATGAGCAGCTCAATTCCTTCGTTGAAAAATGGATACTTTTTGAAAAGGCTATAAAGGCTTTGGAACAAAAAAACATAACTCAGAGCCGAAGTATTTCCGATATTATAAGAAGGCACCTGACTGCTGATGAAATTATACTTGATACTGTCAAGAATCTGGAGAAAACCAGGAATCATATAATATACAGCAGTGATATACCGAATAATTTACAATTAAGAAATGCTGCGGACTCAATAACATTAATACTGAACAAGCTTGCGGAACTGGCTTCGGATGAGAATAAAACAGTTATTTGCAAGGCTTTGGATAAAATAATCAAAGAGTTTTAGCTGCAAACTTATTCCCTACAGGCAATACTTTATCAAAACTGGCAAATGCGATAACTGATACGCCTGTGCTAATGGCGGCAAAGGCTCATGTAAGAAACGGCAAGCCAATTGTAGTAGGGATTTCCACAAACGACGCACTGGGTTTGAATGCGAAGAACCTGGCTGTACTGCTGAACTCAAAGTATTACTACTTTATCCCCTTTTGGCAGGATAATCCTGCTGCAAAAAGAAATTCTATGATTGCCGATATGGAGCTTTTGATACCAACTGTTGAAATGGCATTGGAAGGGAAGCAGCTTCAGCCAATGATAATTGAGAAATCTAAATAGAGAGGAACAATCACATGAAGATAATTGTACAAAAATTTGGCGGAACCTCAGTATCAACTCAGGAAAGAAGAGAACTGGTGGTTGACAAAATAGAAAGTGCAGTGAAAAAAGGGTTTTTGCCTATTGTTGTTGTTTCTGCAATAGGAAGAAAAGGTGACCCCTATGCCACAGATACCCTTATAAACCTTGCAGCTTCCGCAGGAGTCAAAAACAATCCCAGAGAGCTGGATATGATTATGTCCTGCGGTGAGATAATATCCTGTGTTGTACTGTCTAATACAATTAAAAAAAGAGGCTATGACAATATAGTACTGACGGGCGGGCAATCCGGAATAATAACTGATGAGAAATTCGGTGACGCCGAGGTCTTAAGAGTGGAGCCCCATTATATAAAAGAATGCATCGAAAAGGGGCTCATACCTGTTATTGCAGGCTTTCAGGGCATATCGGAGAAGGGTGAAATAACAACTCTCGGAAGAGGCGGAAGCGATGTCACAGGTGCGATAATCGGTGAAGCCCTTAATGCTGAGGCGGTTGAAATATATACGGATGTTGAAGGCGTCATGACGGCGGACCCAAAAATTGTTCCGGATGCTGCGGTAATTGGTACCATATATTACAACGAAGTTTTTCAAATGGCGGAATACGGTGCAAGAGTAATTCATCCCAGAGCGGTAGAGGTTGCAATGAGAAGCAATCTTCCGATATTTATCAAGAATACAATGTCAGACTCGGCAGGCACATTGATTACCAATTGTGATAAAAACCGAAGATACAGATATGATAAGAATGATAAATTGCTGACGGCTGTGGCCCATGTAGGCGGAAGAACGAGAGTAAGAATAATGTTTGACGGTTCGGCAAAGGAATATGAGAATGACAGCCATCTGTTCAGTGCAATCGCTTCGGAGGGAATCAGCATCGATATGATTAATGTTAATCCTGATTTTAAATTATTTATTATTGTTGATGATGATGTTGAAAAGCTTGAAACAGCGCTGAACCGATACGGATATAACTATGAGCTGAAAAAGGATTGCAGCAAGGTGACGATAATCGGAAACAAAATGCGCGGGGTTCCGGGTGTAATGGCAAAAGCAATAAGGGCCCTGGCAAAACACAATATTGAGATCCTGCAGACATCCGACTCCCATACGACTATTTCCTGCCTGATAGAAAGCATAAATACAAATACTGCCGTAAATGCACTGCATCATGAGTTTGAGCTGGGAAAACCGGCAATTCAGAACCTGTGAGGCATCTTTTTCCCGTTATAAATGAATTCCTCTGTTTCCAAAGGATACCGGAGGAATTCTTTTTTATGCCGGTTTGTGCTAATATATTAATGTATTGAAATAATCGGGAATTTCTAAAAAAAGTGAAACAAAACAGGAAAATATTAGTCTAATAATAGGATGCACTGACAAGCGCAGTTTTTTATGGAAGAGTGGGTAATATGGATAAAATCATACAGCTTAAAAATGTCAGGAAAGTTTACAGAATGGGAAACGAAAAGGTCATAGCCCTGGACAATATAAACTTTGAAATTGAAAAAAAAGAGATCTGCTGCCTGCTAGGCACATCAGGCTCGGGCAAATCGACCCTTCTGAATCTTATGGCAGGTCTTGAAAAACCAACAAAGGGAGAAGTGAAAATCAAGGACTACAACCTTGAAAGCCTGAATGAAAAACAACTGGCAAAGCTTCGGCAAAAATACATAGGCTTTGTTTTCCAATCCTATAATCTGCTTGAGCACTTTACTGCTTTGGAAAACGTTACTTTACCGCTGATATTTAAAGGAGTGCCCAAAGCTTTAAGAGAGAAAAAGGCTAAGTCCATGCTGAAGGCTGTCGGCCTGGGTGACCGAATGAATCACAGGCCCTCTCAAATGAGCGGAGGGCAGCAGCAGCGGGTAAGTATTGCAAGAGCTTTCATTTCAAATCCTGAGATTGTTTATGCGGATGAGCCCACGGGTAATCTGGATACCAGGACCACCAGCGAAATAATGGACCTGATAACCGGAATGGCCGAGGAATTCAAACAAACACTTATTATCGTGACTCATGACCTGGAAATAGCCAGGTATGCAAACCGAGTCATATATATAAAGGACGGATACGTAGAAAAAATCGATATGCTGAGTGAAAAGGCGGGAAGGGGTTAATATGAAAAAGAGGTTGTTTATTGTTTTTTTAGCTGCCATTATAGCATTTGCGGGTCTGCCTGCTATAAATGTATCGGCAGGTATTTATGATGATATTGAAGTATCATACGATGTTAATGAATCAAGGATATTGGACGGTGATAATTTTACACTATATTTTACTATTGATGAGGTGCGTGCAGGTGAAATAAGTGATGTTGAAATTAATATTGAAACCGGAAGTAATTTCAAAGTACTGGGAGGGAATCTTAATATTCCCGCTGCTGTTCTGGATAAACAATACAATGTTAATTTGCAGTATCTTGGAGGAAGCAACAGCCTGCCGATAAAAATAAAATACGACAAAAATTCTGTATATGAGGGGGAGTTTATCTATAATGTAGAAATTGCAGAGATAGATGAAGAGAGTGTCAATCCGTCCTCAAGCAGCTCCGACAACGAGCCCAAGCTGATTGTAGAAAGCTCTTCCATTCCTGTGGCTGCTGCCGGTGAAACCATGAAAATACCCATTACAGTAACAAATGAAAGCCGGTATTCTGCTAAAGATGTCACTGTTAAACTTTCACTCGCAAACAATGACAATAATCCCTTTGAAATAAGCAGTCTCAACCTGGTACAATCTATCGGCAGTTTAAATGCAAAGAAAAGCGACGGGTTGATCTTCAGCCTCAAAGTAAACCCATACGCAGAAGAAAAGACCTATGAATTAGATGTACAATTTAGTTACTATAACTCAAAGAACAACTTATTTACCAGCAATGAGAAAATATATGTAAAGGTTACCAACAGCAAGAATGAGCCGGTGCTTATGATCCAGGATATAAAGCACAGCACATATCCTGTAAATGCCGGGGCAAAATTCCAGATAAGCTTTAATGCGGCCAATGTAGGAGGTATTGACGCAAGGGGTGTTAAGGTTTCAATCGAAGGCCTGAACAAAGACGGATTTACTCTGTACAGCGGTGTTAACATCTGGTATTTCGACAATATAGAAGGCAACGGGAAAAAGAATATTACTGTGGATCTTGTAGCTGCTGACTCTATGGAAAGCGGAAATTACGGCCTGGAAATCAAGATGGAATATAAGGATCAAAGGAACAACAGCTATACCGGCAGTTCAAGCTTTTTTGTAAATGTCCGGGGAGAAGCCAAAAGCTCAAATGTAGCAATAAAAAATATCTCTGTATTACCGCAGGAAGTCAGGGCAAACGAGAACTTTACGTTAAGCTTGGATGTTCTTAATGAAGGCAAATCCTCTGCCAGGAATGTCAAATTGACAATAAAGGGAGACGAAGGCATAATATCCAAATCTCCGGATGTCAGAATCATTGAGAACTTGGCTGCGGGAGAACAGCAGAAGCTGGAATACGTACTCTATGCTAATAATGAAACAAAAACTCAGAATTATAACATAATGATAAGCCTGGAATATGAAGATGCAGAGAAGGAGGGCCAAAAACATTCTGTTAATCAATATGCGGGAGTATATGTAAACGGAGGAAACAGTAAGATTACTCCCAAGATTATAATTAGCAACTATAATTTTGAACCGAAGCTGGTCAGGGCAGGTGATGAATTCAGCATGGATCTGACCTTCATGAATACAAGCAGCACAAAGGAAGTAAAGAATATAAAGATATATCTGACAGGAATCGATTCTGATAAAGAGGGAAATGTGGTATTCACACCCGTGGGAAGCAGCAATACATTTTTCGTTGATGCCATAAAGCCCAAGGACACTGCTGTAAGAAGCATTACAATGTACACTATTCCGGATGCCCAGCCCAAGTACTACAATATAACGGCAAATATCGAATACCAGGATGATGAAGGTACCGAGTACAAAGCTGAGGAGCTGATCGGAATTCCTGTAATACAGCAATCCAAGCTGGATGCATCGGAAATTGGGTTCCCGCCGGAAGCATTCATCGGTCAGCCCATTCCGGTAAGTCTTCAATATTATAATAAAGGAAAGACAAGGCTTTCCAACCTGATGATAAAGATTGAGGGTGATTTCCGAATAGAAAACGGAGAAGCCTTCATAGGAAATTTTGAATCGGGCTCCAGTGACTACTATGAGGCGATGGTTACGCCAATGAAACCCGGGCCTGCCAAAGGAAAAGTAGTTTTCAGCTATGAGGATCCATCAGGTGATGAGTTCACCTATGAGAGGGAATTTTCCATAAATGCAATTGAAATGCCTCCCATGGAGATGCCCGGCGGAGAGATGCCCATGCCTCCTGTGAGCACTAAGGATAAAATAATGAAATATACAATTAAGAATTGGTTTTTCTGGGTGTGTATTGTAGTCGTAGCTGCAGCGGTTTTCACCGCCAGGAGGTTGATTCGAAACAAGAGAAGGAAGGATATGGATCTGGATGAATAGGATAGATATAGTAAGGATAGTCCTTAAAAACCTTCTCAGAAGAAAAATGAGAACAATGCTTACTGTAATGGGCGTAGTTATAGGCACTGCTTCAATTGTAATAATGGTTTCAATAGGGATAGGAATGAATGAGGGCTTCAAGAGTGAAATATCCAGAATGGGAAGCCTTAATTCAATAAATGTAAGGTCCCCTGAAACAGGTATGTACTATATTTATGATGAAACAGAGGCGGGAAGGGCAAATTCTACGGAAATGCGGGATTTGGATGATGCTGCAGTAGCAGATTTTTCAAGAATTGCCGGTGTTGAATCGGTAATTCCCTTCATTGAGACTCATGGAAAAATAAAGCTTGGCAAATATATTGGCTATGTCCAGCTTCAGGGAATCAATCCCGAGCATATGGATAAACTTAGTTTGAAGGTCTCGGAAGGAAGACTGCTGGGTGCCGGGGATAAAATGAATACAGTATTTGGTTTCGGAGTAAAAGATAACTTATATAACCCTAAGGGGTCGCAAAGGCGAAGATTTGGCAGAAACACACCGGAGGTAGACCTCTTGGGTGAAAGAATCACTCTTTCATTGGATATGTCTTATGGAGAGGAATTCATCCAGAGAGATACTTCTGTTCAGAAAAAGCCCAAAACATATAAAATAAATGGAGTCGGTTTGCTTGAAGAGGGAAGCTATGAATACTACAGCAGCATGTTTATGGATATTACCGAGCTTAAAAAAATAGTCAAGGATTTCAACAAGGGTAAGAGTAAGAATGATAATTCAGGAGATTACCGGGACATTAAGGGTTATTCAAGAATAATAGTGAAAGTGAAAGATATAAATGATGTGCAAGACATAAAAAAGCAAATAAAGGATTTGGGATTTTTTGCAGACAGTCTGACCGATATTCTAGAATCAATGCAAAAAACCACATCCAGCATAAGAATCGTTCTCGGTGCAATCGGTGCAGTATCCCTTCTGGTCGCATCCATTGGAATTACCAATACAATGGTAATGTCTATCTATGAACGCACAAGAGAGATAGGTATCATGAAGGTAATCGGCTCTTCTCTGGGAGATATAAAAAGGATGTTTCTTTTTGAAGCATCAATGATAGGGCTTTTAGGAGGAATAATCGGATTGCTGCTCAGCTATGGAGTATCCTATGGACTTAATACGGCAGGATTTGCATTGATTGGCTTCTTCGGCCCGTCCGGAGGAGGAAGCAAACCCTCAATAATACCTTTATGGCTTGCAGTTAGCGCAATGCTGTTTACGACAATTATCGGACTTGTGTCGGGGTTTTATCCTGCTCGCCGGGCAATGAATCTCAGTGCTCTGGAGGCAATAAGAAAAGAGTAGCCCATGTATCCCTTCAAAAAATACGACATTGTCGTATTTTTTATTTTTTTAAGGTAAAAATATTAGTTAAATGTACAGCTGAATGTACAATGGCTAACGAAAAAAATCGGGAGAGTGATATCCTTGACAAATGCTTATGGATTCATGTCTGATGAAACCGGAGGAGCAGAAGGAGCAGATAAAGAAAAAGAGGTTAAGAACAATGCCAATGAAAATATTAAAGAACTGGGCGAAGTCAGAATACCGCAATTCAGGAGCAATATACACTGCATTACTATAATAGGCCAGATCGAAGGGCATATGGTACTTCCGCCCCAAAACAAATCAACCAAATATGAACATATAATACCTCAAATAGTAGCAGTAGAAGAGAACCCTGAGATTGAAGGCCTGCTGATAATCCTTAACACTGTAGGAGGAGACGTTGAAGCCGGCCTTGCGTTGTCCGAGCTTATTGTCAGCATGAAAAAACCATCAGTCTCCCTTGTGCTTGGCGGAGGCCACAGCATCGGAGTGCCTTTGGCTGTTTCTGCAACTTATTCATATATTGCTTCCACAGCGACCATGACAATACATCCTATAAGAATGAACGGCCTGATTATCGGCGTACCGCAGACCTTTGATTATTTTAATAAAATGCAGGAGCGAATTATCAGATTTATAGTGGAGCACAGCAATATAGACATAGATACTATAAAAAGGCTGATGTTCACAACCAGCGAGCTGGCCAATGATGTCGGAACAGTGCTTGTAGGAGCCGAAGCAGTCAAATACGGCCTGATAAAAGAAATCGGAGGGCTTCATCAGGCACTTGCAAAGCTGCAGGGCCTTATTGCAGAAACAAAAGCAGCAGACAAACAAAAAGAAAATTAGAGCAAACTGCTTCCTGCATCAATGCAAGGAGCAGTTTGCTTCATTACAGCTAGTTTTATGGAAAATAAGATTATTCTTGTTAATTTCTCCCACTTGTTGTGATATAATAACCATATATAGGTCTATTCATATCTGCATGTAATTTCTATTGTCGTTTGTGTTTTCTTTTTGCGGCAAGTATATCATAGAAAATTGAAAAAGGAGTGAATAAGCTTATGAAAAGGGTAATATCCTTTGCATTGTGTTTTGCTCTGATGGTATTGACCTTTACAATTACAGATGAGACTTTTGTAAATGCAGCAAATGTTCCGGCAACAAACCAAAATCGTTTGAAGCTGCCGGCAGGTTTTCCGGCAAATATACCTTTTACCGATGATGCATATAATTTAGATGGGGAAAGAAATGATGCAGGCAGGAATTTTTTTCTTAATTATCAAACCGATAGGAAATTAGCTGATGTTGCTGCCTTATACAGAAATTTCATAAAACTTTATGACAAAAGCTATCAGGAAATTAAGGGGGAGGGATATTCAACATTTGTATGCAAGTTTCCTAAGTATGATATGTTCTTGATGGTTGCGGAAATAGGCATTACCAATGTAAATATGACTCTTAACTTCTATGATGAACTGCCTGCAATAACTGCAAACACAAGTAGTACTACACCGGCTGGAACTGCTGGGGGAAATGCATCGGTAAATATTATCAATATTGAGACAAATCAGAGCCGTCTTCAGCTTCCTGTATGTCTGCCGAAGGATATACCCTTTGCAAAGGATGCTGTACTGTTTAAGGTGGAGGATAAAAGCCATGGTTATGCCCATGAGCAGATGATCACAATTACCTATAATTCCAAAATGTCGAAAGCCGATGTGACTTCATTATACAAGAAATTCACCAGAAGCAGTGCTGAAAAGAACAAGGAGACGGACTTAGGAGATGCATATTTATTAACCAGTATACTCAAGGAATATGAACTGCAGATTTCTGTAGGAGACAGCTACATGGGTGCAGGAAATACCCAGGTTACTCTGGTGATAATGCCAAAAGACGGCGTGTTCAATTATCACTATACAATTACGGATTATTCGGACGGAGTAATCGACAACAGCGGTGTTGCAAACTTCGCAGCGCCTGAGCATAAAAGGCTTATGGCCGGGTCAGCACTGACGGATCCTTATCTTACAAATATATTTGTCAGAAAGAACGATAAAAGCCTTTGGGGTTATGGAGGATTTAAGGGCATAAGGGACTATGGTTGGAGCCTGATAGACGAGGATGCTTACTGCCTTGATACGGAAGGAAATAATTATTTTCTTCTGAAGCCTGACGACAGCCTGTGGACCTACGGGGGTAATCAGTCATATTTATTGGGTAATGGCCAGAGGTATTTGTATGGAGATTACCCTCCTTCAATGGTCCTGGACAACGTAAGATCTGCCGACATCGGAAAAAACGGAACCGCAGTAAAAAAAGACAACAGCCTTTGGATATGGGGACATAAAAGCGCTCTCTTTTCAGTATTGGATGATCCTGAGAAGGAGAGGCTTATACCCGTAAAGGCCATGGACAATGTTGTTGACGCAGCACAAAGCGGAAGTACGGGATGGACCCTTGGCGGCATTATTATGGTTCTGAAAACAGACGGAAGCGTCTGGACATGGGGAGAAGGCAACTGCGGAGACGGAGGAGTTACTCCTTACAGAAGAACACCTATAAAGATAATGAATGGTGTAAAGTCGATAAAAGCAAGCAACTCCCTATGCTGCGCCATAAAGAATGATAACAGCCTCTGGGTCTGGGAATCCCACATTACCAACAGCAGCGTGAAAGTGAATTATACAAAACCAACCAAAGTAATGGAAAATGTCAAAATGGTATCTCCGGGAGAAAGGTTTCTGATAGCTATGAAAAATGACGGGACTGTATGGACCTTTGGGGATAATTATTATGGACAGTGCGGTATTGGAAGCCTGAGCCCGTCTTATTTAACAGCCCCCAGAAAAATACTGTATGGAGCTGTTGAAGTCAGCGCAACTGACCATAATGCTTTTGCCCTGATGCAGGACGGAAAAGTATTGGGTTGGGGCATAAATGACCGCTCACGCAGGGAAGGGGACTATGACTGGCTGAATACAAAGGAATGGAGAATATTGAAACCTGCTTATATATTAAATATTAATGCGAAATAATACAATACACCGAAGAATTTGCTTTTCAAGGATCTGCCGGAAACGTCAGGTCCTTGAGTTTTTC
>JAKJBT010000003.1 GCA_022706865.1 Bacillota bacterium | reverse complement strand
GCAAATTGGATGTGGAGATCCGGTAAAACCGGACCTAACCCTCATATATTACTTCAAAAACTACGATATTTCATGAAAAAACACGGTTTCCGCCACTGGTGGAAATCGTGTTTGTCTGCAAACTGAAGCGGCGAAAGCCGCTTTTTTTTTCTATCTTCCAATAAACAACTGAGTATAGATATAACTCCCGTTACCCTTGGGCGCAATTCCAACACCCAATTCGGTAAAGTTGGGATTCAGGATGTTTTTCCTGTGACCTTCCGAGTTCATCCATGCTTTGAAGGCTGCTTCAGCAGATTGGTTCATTGCAATATTCTCTCCTGCGTACATATAGCTGACGTTATTAGATTTAAGCATATCAAAGGGTGAGCCGTAAGTTGGAGACTGATGGCTGAAATAATTGTTATCCACCATATCCTGTGATTTCATCCTTGCCAGCTTTGTGCAGTCACTGCTGGAGCTGAGAGCCTTTGCACCGGCTTTTGCCCTTTCTGCATTAACAAGCTGTAGTATTCTTGATTCGTCAGAGCTCATGGTACCTGATCCCGTTGCTGCTCCTCCGCCTGCAGTGCCTGCTCCGGTTGTACCTGTGCCTGCACCGGGAGCAGCACCCTTATCGGGAGAAGGAGTAGCAGTCCCGGCACCTGTAGTACCGGTACCTGCGGAAGTACCGTAAGGCTTTGCGCTTGCAGACGGTATGCAGCCGATTCTGCCGCTGTCGGGCATCTTTACTACATACCAGCCATCCAGCTTTCCGAGGGCTCTGATTTTTTGTCCTGACTTCAAAGTACCGACGGATGGGAATTTGTTTCCAGCTCCCGCTCTTACATTTAGGTTATTGGTATTGCATGTAATGTAGCTGAAATCCACTACCTCATAAGTGGCGGATATTTTGTTGCCGTCAGCGCTATTATCTGCCCTTCCGACCACATTGCCCGGAATGGCAGGAGTATTCGGCGCAGCCATGTTATTGGCATTGGGGTCGGTTTGGATGTATCTTCTTGCCGGATCATAAGTACAGCCGCCAAGAGAGGAAACAATCAAAAGGAGTATTGCAGCTGCTGAAAACAGGATTTTGTATCTTTTCATGACTAATTTCCCTCCTAAGGTAATTTAGAATTCAATATAATTTATTTTCATATATATATTTTGACATCAAATGCAATAAAATATTGATTCCAATTACGCCAATTTTTGCAGAAGTGCAAAAATTGAAGGAAGAAAGCAGAAAGGTGTAGAATTAATAATTCTATGGCATATTATTGAACAAATTATGTAGGGGGAAAAAGAGTGAGCATTCTATTACAGGCATTGTTTATTTTTTTTGCAAGAATCGCTGATGTATCAATAGGAACCATGAGAACCATACTGCTTGTTAAAGGTCAGAGAAGAATAGCTTCGATATTGGGTTTTTTTGAAGTAATGATTTATCTTATTGTATTGGGGAAGGTAGTAGGAAATGTCGACAAACCTGTGCTCATTCTGGCATATTGTTCCGGCTACGCTGCCGGCAATATAATCGGAAGCAAGATAGAAGAGAGATTGTCCATCGGACGTTTGGTCGTCCAGGTAATAGTGAAGGAAGCCTTGGAGGAGCTGGTAGAGAGTCTGAGGGAAGCAGGTTTTGGAGTCACTATTATTGAGGGCGAAGGCAAAGAAGGGAAAAGCTATATGCTGAATATAATACTTGACAGAAAACAGGTGAAAACGCTTTATGAAATAGTCGACGGATGTGACTGCGGAGCATTTATTACCACAATGGATGTAAGGTCCTCTCTGGGTGGATATTTCCAGCCTAAGAAGATGTAGTTTGGCTTTTAGTCCACTGAAATTCAGAAATAATCATAGCAGATACTATAAGTATGCCGCCGATTATTCCCATTGCGCCAAGCACTTCGTTCAGCAGAAGGAAAGAGGTCAGTGCTCCGAATACCGGCTCCATGGTAAAAATCAGGGCAATGTGTGATGCGGCTGTAAACTTCTGAGCCGTAGTCTGCATCCAGAATGCAAAGGCCGTGCAGAATACAGCCGAGAACATTAAAGACCAGAAGCTGGGAACAGACATATTTGCCGGAATGGGTTCAAGAATAACAGCAAAGGCCATCCCGTACAATGATACGAAAAATAACTGAACAATGGCAAGCAATGTCGCGTCATGCTTCTGCACATAGGTTCCGGTGAATAGAAGCTGCCAGGCATAACATATCGAACATAATATTGTAAGAAAATCCCCAATGTTAAAGTTAAAATCGCTGCCTGTATATGATAGCAAAAATAAGCCCAAGGTAGCCGTAACTACACTTATTATTGTTTTCAGCTCCAGCTTTGTTTTCTGGTAAAATATTGAGAAAAGAGGTACTATAAGCACTGCAAGACCCGAAAAGAAGCCTGATTTCGAAGCTGTAGTGTACTGTATACCTACAGTTTGGAACGCATAGGTTGCAAAAAGCAATGATGACAGTATCAGCGCAGGTTTTATAAGGCTTTTATTTAAGTTGCGCAGCTTCTTGAAAAACAGCAAGGAAAGCAGCAGACTCGCCACTGCGAATCTTATTCCTATATGATAATATGGGGTCATTGTCTGAAGGGCAATTTTTGTTGCAGGGAAGCCTGCTCCCCAGAATATAGTTACAAGAAGCAAAGCCAGGTCCGCTTTAAGTGATTTTTTCATGGTCTGTTCTCTCCTAAGCTATGTATAAATTATTATGTATAATCTATTGTATAGCATATAATAACAAATATCAATTAATGCATTTATTGTATACTTTTTATTGACACAGCAATACTACGACTATATAATTAATCTATATATATTTCTAAAAGTAATGATGAGGATAAGTAATATGCGGAGGCTTGCGTGCATATGCATCAGATGCATATCACGGCCAGAGAGCCGGCGGCAGGTGCAAGCCGGCAGCTGAAGCTTATGAAATACACCTCTGAACTGCGGGTTGAAAGCATTGCAAGTAGGCCTTGCCGGAAGCTTCCTCCGTTATTACAGGGAAGGGAATATGTAAGTATTCCAGAGTGGGTTTTGCAGTTTTTATATCTGCAAGGCCAAATAGGGTGGTACCGCGAGCCGTTCGTCCCTTTGTGGGCGAAAGGCCTTTATTAATTTTTGGAGGTGTTTATTATGACGATGGTACCTAAATATAATGTATATGATGTATTAAAAGAAAGAGGCTTTATACAGCAGGTTACCCATGAAGGAGAATTAAGAGAACTCCTCGGCAAAGAGTGCATAACCTTTTATATCGGATTTGATCCCACTGCAGACAGCCTTCATGTCGGTCATTTCCTGCAGATAATCGTTATGGCCCATATGCAAAAGGCAGGCCATAGGCCAATAGCTCTTCTCGGTGCAGGAACAGCAATGGTAGGAGATCCAAGCGGTAAAAGCGATATGAGAAAAATGCTGACATTAGAAATGATTGAGCACAACGCGGAAAACTTCAAGAAACAATTTGAGAAATTTCTGGACTTCACCAACGACAGGGCAATCATGGAAAATAATGCTAATTGGCTGCTGCCCCTTAACTATGTTGATTTTTTGAGAGAAATAGGAGTACATTTTTCAGTTAACAGGATGCTCAGCGCCGAATGTTACAAGAGCAGGCTTGATACGGGACTTACCTTTCTGGAATTCAACTACATGCTTATGCAGTCCTATGATTTTCTGGAGCTTTACAGAAAATACAATTGTAAATTGCAGTTAGGCGGCGATGACCAATGGTCAAACATAATTAGCGGAACGGATCTTATACGAAGAGCTGAAGGGGCCAGTGCCTACGGGATGACATTTACTCTGCTGACGACCAGCGAAGGAAAGAAAATGGGCAAGACGGAATCAGGGGCAATATGGCTGGATGGCTCAAAGACCAGCCCCTATGAATTCTATCAGTACTGGAGAAACGTCGATGATGCCGATGTAGAAAAATGTCTTGCATTGCTGACCTTCCTGCCCATGGATGAAGTAAGAAGATTGGGCAGCCTGCCCGGTGAAAAGATAAATGAAGCGAAAAAAGTTCTTGCTTATGAGCTGACCAGGATGGTTCATGGGGAAGAAGAGGCGGCAAAGGCTCAGAAAACGGCAGAATCCCTATTCGGCGGCAGCGGCGACTCGGAGCATATCCCTACAACTGAATTGACAAAAGAGCAATTGGATAAGGGAATAAGCATAATAGACCTTCTGGTTATGACCGGACTTGCTCCTTCCAAAGGAGAGGGCAGGAGACTTATAAACCAGGGTGGAGTATTAGTTGAGGATACCAGAGTTGAGAGCATAGATCTGGTTTTAGGAACTGCGGATCTTAAGGACGGCAAGCTTATCATAAAAAAAGGCAAGAAGACATATCACAGAATAAAAATAAAAGAATGATGCTTCATGATACACGGGGACGTTTCTCGCGTCCCCATGTCTCCATCCCCATTTCATTTATGATGAAGCTCTTTATCAAGTACATAAAAACTGCCTTTGACTATTGAATCGATTCTTTTCTGCATATTTTTAATCTGAATATAGGTCTCCGGGTATGCAGCTTTTGAAATATCAATCTCACCTTCGCCTTTGGTTTCAAGAATCCGCTGCAGTCTTTTCCTATATTCATCCAACAGCTTTATTTCATCCAGAATATCTTCGTATTTTCTAAGATATTGATGGTATTCTCTGCTGTTTACATATTCAGATCCCGGGATATTGAGTTCAAAGGATTCGATTTGCTTTTTTGCCTTATCAACTTCATCCAAGGCAATATTATATTTTTTTAAGAGTTGATGAAGCTCCTTCTGAATAGCTTCCCTATCAAAACCTGAGACGGTTATATATGTTCTTTTCTCTGATTTGTTTCCTATTATACCGGTAACAACCTGGATTTCTGCATTTATGGAACCTCCTATAATTTTACCGTGTTTAGGGTCCATAATTACTTTTTTTGCTTCCAGATGACTGTCAAGAGAATAAAAACCAATATTGATATCTTCTCCTGCAACAATTTTACACTCGTTGCAGTACTTAATAAATACACTCTGTTTTGCCTGTATTACAGATATGTTCTTACCGAAAATACCACCTTTTATATATATGCTTCCTTCTTTTGAGGTTATTTTACTTATTACCCCCAAGCCCATACTGCCTTGTATTGATATATCATTTTTAGCTGTTACGGAGAAACCGTCCTTTACTGTACCTTTAACTGTAACATATCCTTCAAAGGATATGTTACCTGTTTCATAGTCTACGTCCTTTGATATTATGAGGTGATTATCAACCTTTATCTTGTCCCCCTCAAATTTTACGGCACCGTCTGTTTTAGCCCTGAGTATGGTTTTGCCTTCCTCTACGTGCTCTTCAATTGTTTTCTTATCATATTTAAGTGTTAAGTCAATTCCTCTTCGGGCAGGCAATACTTTACCTGTGACAGTCATGCCTGGTTTTCCTTCTGTGGGATGGATTTTCTCTCCCAGCCAATCTCCTTTTTTGACATTATCAATCAAATTAAGCTCATAGTGGTTCACAGTGCCGTCTTCTTTTATAATTGGCTTCTTATCCTGGAATTCATAATACCTGATTACTGCATCTTTGCCATTTTCCGGCTTGGTACCCTTTGCGGCTTTTATTTTTTTCTGAACTGTAATAGGTTTCTTAAAAATGTTATCAAGGCCGAAAACAACCCCTGCCTTATCAAGTGCCTCAATTATTTCTGAAGAAATCGGCACTTTGTTTTCGGCAAATTCCTTTGCTGTTATATTGAGTTTTATTGATGCTTCCATCTCGTCCGCAGATATTTCCACTTCCACTCTTGGCTTAATTTGCCCTATGAGTACCCTGAGCCCGGAAGCTTCATCCAATGCTTTTTTCAGGTTTGTAAAGCTATTAAGCTGTAAGAACGGCATATCCATAAGGAGGTAGTTGAATTCACGTATCTGATATCCGCTGAGGTAAACACAAATATACAGCTCATCATTATCGCTGACAAGTGAAAAGTATTCGTTATGAAATATTTCCATAATATTACCTCGAATTACAGATTTTATAACAATTCTATCATGCTGCCTGTGAATTCACAAGTTTTTTGTCAATAAAGCATGGGTAAAAAATTCGCCACTTTGAGCATTTTGGCAAGAATTGAGCTAAATACATCCATTACGGATATAAAAGGGTGAAAGTTGAAATATTAAACATAAACAGAAATACTTATATCATTAGCGCGATTGACTTTCATTGTTAAATACTACATAATGATATAATTGTTATTAAACAGTTTGAAGGTGATATATATGGATAAAAACATAGATGTATATATAAAAAGGCTTATAGAACTCGACTCAAGGGCTGTGAAGCTTAAGCAGGAAAGGGATGCAGAGATTTCGGAACTGGAAATGAGAGGTAAAAATGAGCTTGAGGACTTGGATGAAGAGTTGGAGGAAGCCGTTATTAAGGCAAAGCAGAGACGGGATGAGATAATTGAGGCCGGCAGGCTTCAGGCAAGAGAGATGGAGGAAGCCGTAAATTTAAAGATTGATAAGCTTCAGACCCATTTTGAGAACTTCAAAGAAGATGCTGCAAGGAATATTTGGAAGCAGCTTCTTGCAATTGAGAGGTAAGTTTGATGGATAATATTACCAGGTTCGCTGCTGTGAATACCAAGATAAAATCAATGGAGGGGGAACTCCTGAAGGATGAGGATTATACCTTACTGCTTGGACTGGAATCGGTAACAGAAGTAGCCGGATACCTTAAAGAAAGGACTGCCTATTCTGAAGTTCTTGCAAAAGTGGACACGGGAACTATCCATAGAGGCATGCTGGAGAACCTGATCAAGCAGAAGATGGTAAAGAGCATTGACAGGATAATTCATTACTTTACAGGGGATTATAAGAGCTTTGTCAAAACCCTCTATGCAAAATATGAAATCGAGGAATTAAAGATTTTAGCAAGAGCAGTATATAACGGAAAGGATGCAGCTGCTTTCAGCAACAATGTCTTTTTAGGGAAGCACAGCAGGATTGATACAAGTAAGATTTATGAGGCTAAGTATATAAGAGATATCATATATGCACTTCAAGGCTCTGAGTTCTATAAGTTCTTGATACCTTTGGTTGACGGAGATTTTTCCGAGAATCCTTTCAGATTCGAGATGGTCATGGATATGTCTTACTACTCTATACTGCAGAACAAATGGAGCAAGCTTGAAAAGCGGGATATAAAGGCATTGGAGCAAGCTCAGGGAATTATTGCCGACCTGCTGAATATTCAGTGGATATATAGGGGTATTAAGTTTTATAGGCTTAGCCCGGAAGAGCTGTTGAACTATACCATTAATATCGGTTACAGGCTGGATTTTAATATGCTGAAGACTCTATGCTATTCAAAAAGTCTGGAGGAATTCAATAGAATTGTAAAATCCACCAGGTATGGTTTTATGCTGAAGGATGACGGAACCACTGATATTTATATGGAAAGAAGGATGGAGCGCTATATATATTTTGAGCTCAAATCCATGATGAAAAATAATGCTCTTTCTATTATTAGCGCTTTTGCATTCATAATATTTCTGCAGTTTGAGGTAAAGGACATAATATCAATAATTGAAGCCATAAGGTATAAAGTACCGGCGGATCAAGCCTATAAATATATCGTAAGGAAGATCTGATAGGAGGTGAAAATCATTGGCTGTTGAGAGAATGAAAATCACGAGTATAATAGGAAAGCTTACAGACCTGGACAAAGTATCAAGACTAATTGTGATAAACGGCAGTACTCATATACTGAATGCTATTTCAGAGTTGAATTCCAATAACCTGAACCTGTCAGCTTCACAGAAGCATATGCAGACTCTTCAGGAATTGGAACATATCAAGCCTTATATTTCAAAGAGGGACTTTTCCAAGGACGAAGGAATAATAAGATCATTTCAGGACTTATTCAATCTGAAGCTGAAGATATGCGAGGATTATTTATGTGTCGGTGATGATTATGAAAATACTATGGCAGAATTGAGGAAGGTGCATGAAGATGTCAGGCATATTTCCAAAGACATGGCAGAGAGAGCAGCCAATATTGAGAAGCTTCAGCAATATCTGAATAATGTGAGTTATCTTAGGAATACTGATTTAAGGCTGGAAGAAATAAATAATTTAAATTTTATGAAATTCAGACTGTTGATGCTTTCTAATGAGAATTTCAAAAAGCTTAAGCTGAATATTGAAAATGTGCCCGCAATAATATTTCAGGCAGCAGTTTTAAGCGGAAATACAGTAATTGCTTCGATCACACCCAAGAGCCTGGAGGAAGAGGCGGAAAGAATTTTCATATCATTGAATTACAAGGAACTGGAGTTGCCCCAGGAATTCAGCGGAACCATAGAGGATGTAATAAATCAGATAAATGCGAAGATCAGTAATGAAAAAAGACAGGTTGAGGAACTTAGAGAATCCGTGGCAGAGCTGAGCCGAACGTACAGTGGTACCGTGTCCAAGGCATATACATTGCTTGAACTAGAAAAAAAGGCGGAAAAGCTAAAGCAGGAAACAGCTTTGGGCAGCAGCATGTTTTTTGTGTTCGGGTTTGTGCCTGAAAGTGAAGTTGAAGGTGTTCGCATTGAACTGAAGCAATATTTCGGCGATAGTATTATATTTATAGCTGACAATGTAGATGATAAAAGGTTGGGAAATGCCCCTCCGACTAAAATGAAGAATATTTCATTATTCAGACCCTTTGAGTCACTGATAAGCATGTATGGGATGCCCAGCTACGGAGAGAAGGATCCTACACCGTTTTTCGCCTTGTCATATATGCTTATGTTTGGAGCAATGTTTGGAGATTTGGGACAAGGACTGATAGTTCTTTTGGCAGGTCTGTTTATAGGTTATAGAACGGCAAATAAGAGCTTTGGAGGGATACTGACAAGGCTGGGAGCCAGTTCCATGATTTTTGGGGCATTATACGGAAGTGTTTTCGGGTCGGAGGAATTGATTGGGGCACTGCTTATAAGGCCAATGGCGAATATAAATACAATGCTCGTAAGTGCAATAGTATTGGGAATCATACTAATAACCATAAGCTATATATACAGTCTGTTGAATCATTACAGCTCGGGGAATATTGAAGAGGGCCTTTTCGGCAGGGAAGGACTGGCAGGATTCCTGTTTTTCCTGACTCTGATACTTGGAGCATTGGGAAAGGCCACAGGAAAACTGACTGTAGGGATAGGCCTGCCATTAGGTGCTATGGTTGTGCTTCTGCTTGTAATGGTGTTTAAACAACCGCTGTCAGGCTTGCTTACAGGCCGCAGGCTTTATGAGGAGTCTCCCGGAGATTATTATATAGAAGCAGGCTTCGGGGTCATAGAGACAGTACTTTCTGTTGCATCCAATATAATATCTTTCATAAGGGTAGGAGCTTTTGCTCTGAACCATGTAGGATTGTATATAGCCTTTGCTACCATGGCTGAAATGCTGAACTCAAAAGCAGGAGGAATAATGGTTCTTATTATTGGAAATATATTTATTATTGGCTTGGAGGGGCTTATAGTGTTTATACAAAGTCTCAGGCTTGAGTACTATGAGCTCTTCAGTAAATACTATTCCGGCTACGGAGTTGAATACAAGCCGGCAGGCTTGTCTGGAAAAGGAGACTCCGGAAATGAGATGGTATGATTCCGGTTAGATGAATTCAAATATAAAACAAATATAAACAGGAGGCATATAAATGAATACAATATTGGGAATTTCAATAGGGATTGTCATATTTACAATAGGTCTGGGAGTCGTATTATACCGTTCGGCAGCCAATATCCAAGGCAGAAAGGTCAGAAACATTTTAAGAGCCAGCTTGGTTTCTTATATGTTTCTAATAGCTTTATTTCTCTTCATTCTTACTCCTGACATTGTACATGCTGCGCAGGAAGGAGATTCCGGCGCAGGCATGGGCTTCATAGCTGCAGGTATATCCACCGGCCTTGCCACAATAGGAGCCGGTTATGCAGTCGGAGCAGTTGGTTCATCAGCTTTGGGAGCAGTTTCAGAGAACCCGAGGATACTGGGGAAAACATTAATATTCGTAGGCTTGGCTGAAGGTATAGCAATTTACGGGCTTATTGTATCAATAATGATATTGGGAGCACTATAGAACGGCTTGCTTTCAGCCACCTTAAAGAGGAGAACAGCAATGAAATTTTTCTTATTAAGCGACAATGTAGATACTTTGACGGGAATGAGGCTTGCAGGAATAAATGGTGTGTTGGTTCATGAAAGAGAAGAGATACTTACTGCTTTTGATGAAGCATGCAGCAGCAATGATATCGGAATAATACTAATGACGGAGCTGTTGGCAGAAAAGGTTCCGGAGGAAGTTAAGGCTATAAGGCTGGACGCGTCCAAGCCTATAATTACTATTATTCCCGACAGGCATGGGGAAAGGCGCAGAAGAGATTATATAACAAGCTACATTAAAGAGTCCATAGGGCTGAAGATTTGAGGTGATGAGTTTTGTCAGTATCGGTTGAAGATAAGATAGAGCTTTTCAGAAACATAATATTCAAGGATATAGAAGAGTCTGCTTATGATAGAAGGCATAAAGCTGCAGAAGGCTTTAATAAGAATAAGGACAGACTCTTGCAGGAAGTTGAGATCAGAAAGAATCAGATAATGCAAGAAGCGGAGAAAAAGGCGAAGAAAGAGAAACAGCAGCTTATAGCAAAGACAAAGTCTCAGGGGCAGCATCGTTTGCTTGAAAAAAGGCAGCAGTTCATAAATGAAGTAACAGAGATGCTGATTCGGAAAGCCGACAGCTTTGTATCTGAGGAGGGCTACAAGGAATATCTGACAGCAAGTCTGAAGAAGGCTGCCGTCGTTTTTGAAAATGCCGCTTCAGTACAATTTGCTTTTACAAAGAGGGATTTGAGAACCTTAAAGGAATTTATCGAACAGGAAATAGCCTCCGGAGTTTTGAAGGACAGATGTCAGTTTAAAGAATCAGAAAAGAATATAATAGGAGGCTTTTATGCGGAGGATGAGAAACGGGAAATACAGGTGGATTATACATTAAGATCCTTGATTGAGGAAAATCGTGAGCTGATTGGGAGCAATATATCCCGCAGGCTTGATGAGGTGTAAGGCAATGGACACTAATAAAGGAAAAATTGTATATATTAACGGCCCTGTAGTTAAGGTTGCTGAGGCCTACGACCTTAAGATGAGGGAAATGGTTCTGGTAGGACGCAAGCAGCTGATCGGAGAAGTGATCTCTGTTGATAATGAGACAGCCACTATACAGGTATATGAGGAGACCACAGGACTTATGAGAGGAGAAGGTATAATCTCCACTGGAAGGCCTTTATCGGTAAAACTGGGGCCCGGAATAATAAAGTATATTTTTGACGGTATAGAGCGTCCGCTTCTTAGTATGTACGAAGCAGGCACAGCATTCATACCTGAAGGAATCGGTATGATTACAATAGATGAAGAAAAACTGTGGGATGCGGAAATAATTGTAAAAATCGGAGATTACCTTGACTCAGGGGACATATATGCAAAAGTACAGGAGACATCGCTTATTGAGCACAGGCTTATGGTTCCTCCCGGCATTAGCGGGAGGGTGGTTTTTGCAGAAAAGAGCGGCAGCTATAATATTGAGCACGTACTTGTTAAGCTGGAAACGGAGACGGGAACTCACGAGCTGAAAATGTATCAGATGTGGCCTGTAAGAGATGCCCGGCCTGTAAGCCGAAGGAACCCCATAGCAAAACCGCTGATTACGGGCCAGAGAATAATAGACTCCTTCTTTCCGCTGGCAAAGGGCGGCACAGCAGCCATTCCGGGAGGCTTCGGAACAGGTAAGACGATAACTCAGCATCAGCTTGCAAAATGGAGTGATGCCGATATTATTGTTTATATTGGTGTCGGAGAAAGAGGAAATGAAATGACAGAAGTGCTCGAGGATTTCCCGAAGATAATCGATCCTAAAAGCGGAAAATCAATTATGGAGAGGACAGTACTGATAGCAAATACCTCCAACATGCCTGTGGCAGCCAGGGAAGCGTCAATTTATACCGGAATAACTATAGCTGAATATTTCCGTGATATGGGCTACAACATAGCAATAATGGCAGACTCTACCTCCAGATGGGCTGAAGCCTTAAGAGAGATTTCCGGAAGGCTTGAAGAGATGCCTGCTGAAGAAGGATATCCTGCTTATCTTCCCTCAAGACTTGCCCAATTCTATGAAAGAGCCGGAGATGTGGAAGCCTTAGGCGGCAGAGACGGGTCTATTACAATAATAGGGGCCGTGTCACCGGCGGGGGGAGATTTTTCAGAGCCGGTTACTCAGAATACCAAGAGGGTTGTAAGCACTTTCCTTGCTCTGGATAAGTCACTGGCTTATGCCAGACACTATCCCGCCATTAACTGGTTGAAGTCATACAGCGGATATATTACTGATCTGAGCTCGTGGTATGAGGAAAACATTGCTCCGGATATGCTTGAGCTCAGGGCAAAGCTATTGAGGCTGCTTCAGGAAGAGGAAAAGCTCATGGAAATAGTCAAGCTGGTGGGCGAGGACATATTACCCGATGACCAGCGGTTGGTACTGGAAATTTCCAGGGTTATCAAGGTAGGCTATCTTCAGCAGAACGCCTATCATAAGAATGATGCCCATGTATCCCTGAAAAAGCAGTATGGAATGCTTAGGGTAATAGACAGGCTGTATGATAAAGCCTATAATTGTGTAAAAAATGGTGTCCCAATATCCAAGGCAAAGAATGATGAGTTATTTTACAAGATTACAACTATGAAATATAATGTTTCAGAAGACAAACTGGAGATGTTTGATGAATTGATAAATGAGATTGACAGCTTCTATGACAGCCTGAAAACCATGTACGGCAGAGAGGTGAGCAGACAATGAGATTAAAATATTTAAAGCTGCAAAAGGTAGAAGGGCCTCTTATAATTCTCAGTGGGGTCAAGGACGCTGTATTTGGAGAAGTCGTAGACATTGAGGTGGAGCAGGAAGTACACAAGAAAGGTAAGGTCGTACAAATTGACAGAGACAAAGTTATAATACAGGTTTTTGAAGGTACTGCCGGGATATCTCTCAATAATGCCAGTGTTTCCTTTACAGGGAAACCAATGGAGATACCCCTGTCAAGGGATATACTGGGAAGAGCCTTTAATGGTATAGGTGAGCCAATAGATGGAGCAGGATTCTATGCGGACAGTAAGTATGATGTTAACGGGCGTCCTATAAATCCCGTAGGAAGAAGGTATCCGCGAAACTATATAGAGACAGGAATATCCTCAATAGACGGTCTTGCGACTCTTGTAAGAGGACAAAAGCTGCCGCTGTTTTCAGGTGACGGATTGCCCCATAATGAACTTGCGGCACAAATAGTTAAGCAGGCAAGGATATCAGGGGATGATGAGAGCAATTTTGCCGTTGTATTTGCTGCGATGGGGATAAAACATGATGAGGCTGATTTTTTCAGAAAGCAGTTTGAGTCGTCAGGGGTTGCAAGCAGGGTGGTAATGTATATAAACCTGGCAGATGATTCCATTGTAGAAAGAATTACTACGCCCAGATGCGCACTGACTGCAGCAGAACACCTGGCATTTGTTCATAATATGCACATACTGGTAATAATGACCAATATGACCAGCTATAGTGAAGCTTTAAGAGAACTTTCGGCATCCAGGGAAGAGGTGCCTTCAAGAAAAGGCTATCCGGGATATCTGTATTCTGATCTGGCAAGTCTTTATGAACGGGCAGGAATGATAAAGGGTTCAAAGGGCAGTATAACTCAGATACCGATACTTACAATGCCTAACGATGATATAACTCATCCGGTGCCGGATCTTACAGGGTTTATTACCGAAGGGCAAATAATTTTATCAAGGGAACTTCACCAGAGGGCAATATTCCCCCCCATCAATGTGCTGCCGTCATTGTCCAGACTGCAGAAGGAAAGCATAGGCGAAGGCTTTACCAGGGAGGACCATCCTGATGTCGCCAATCAGGTATTTTCGGCATATTCCCATGTTCAGGACGTAAGGTCACTGGCTCAGGTAATAGGTGAAGATGACATTTCTGAAATGGATAAGAAATATATGGAGTTTGGGAGACAATTTGAGCAGAAGTTCCTGAACCAAGGCTTTGAGGTGAACAGAAGCATGGAGGAAACCTTGGATATCATGTGGGAGCTTCTGACATTGCTTCCAAAATCCGAGCTTGACAGGGTCAATCCGGAACTGCTTGATAAGTACTATGGCAAGAGGTAGTGAAAACAATGGAAATCAGTTATACCAAAACCAGCCTCATAGCCGCACAGAATTCCCTTGAGCTTTCTAAAAAGGGCTATGAGCTGCTGGATAAAAAAAGAAATGTACTTATTATGACCATGATGAGCTTTATTGAAAAGGCTGAAGAGATTCAGAAAAAAGTAGCAGTAGTATTCGGTGATGCCTATGAGGCACTTCAGACTGCAAATATTACTATGGGGATAAGCAATATAGAGCAAATTGCCCAGTCCATACCGGAGGCATCAGGCTTCGAAATATTGGATAAAAGTATAATGGGTGTTGAAATACCTGAAATAAAACATCAGGAAGAGAAGCTTATCCACTACTATAGCTTTTATCATACCAATACGGCTCTTGATGTGGCAATGCAGAAATTCCACGAGGTGAAGCTGCTGCTTTATGAGCTTTCGGAAATTGAGGACTCGGTTTACAAGCTTGCAATGGAGGTAAAAAGGACTCAGAAAAGGACAAATGCACTGCAAAATATTCAGATACCCAAATATGAGGAAATAGTGGGCAAGATACTGGAAGTACTGGAGGAACGTGAAAGGGAAGACTTTTTCAGACTGAAGGTAGTGAAGAAAAAGGGTGAAAAAAGAGCTGCCAAGTAAAGGCAGCTCTTTCCTTATCCAAGCATTTTCTCTAAGTCTGCTTTTGCATCACCGCTTATAAGCTGCAGGTTGAAGTTCTTCTGAAGTACTTCAACTACATTTGAGGTGAACCATTCAGGAGCTTTTGGCCCTATATGGATATTCTTCACACCCAGGTGGAGAAGACCCAGAAGTACAGCTACCGCCTTCTGCTCAAACCATGATAGTACAATACTTAAAGGAAGGTCATTAACAGAGCAGTTGAAGGCTTCTGCAAGAGCGATGGCTATTTTTGCTGCGGAGCCTGAGTTGTTGCACTGCCCCAGGTCTATATACCTTGGTATGTTTGTACCTGGTACTGTTCCAAAATCGTGGTCATTGAACCTGAATTTTCCGCAGGAAGTGGTAAGAAGCACACAGTCTGCCGGCAGTGAAAGAGCAAGCTCTCTGTAGTAGTCTCTGCCTTTGGTTGGAGCATCACAGCCTGCAATGACAAAGAACCTTCTTATTTTACCGGTTTTTACCGCATCGATTATTTCGGGTGCTATTGAGAGGACAGTTTGATGATGGAAACCTGTAATAAGGGTCTTATCTGATTCAATATCAACTTCCGGCAATGAAAGTGCTTTTTCTATAATGGGAGAGAAATCATCATTAATAATTTTCTGTATTCCTTCCAGTCCTGCTGTTCCGTAAGAGAAGAATCTGTCTGAATATGTTCCTCTAATTGGCATGAGACAGTTGGTAGTTCCCAGTATGGCACCCGGGAATTCCTCAAAAAGCTTTCTCTGATCATACCAGGCTTTACCTACATTGCCTTTCAGGTGGCTGTATTTCTTAAGTTCAGGATATCCATGAGCAGGAAGCATTTCGGAATGAGTATAAATATTGATACCCTTGCCTTCTGTCTGCTTGAGAAGTTCCTCTAACGCATAAAGATTGTGGCCCGTAACAAGTATGCAGTGACCTTGGATTTTGTCCTGTGATACTGTAACAGGAACCGGTACACCTAATCTTGACGTATGAGCCTTGTCCAAAAGTTCCATAACCTTAACTGCAGCAGAACCTACTTTGAGAACCATGTCAATGTGTTCTTTCAGATTGAAGTTTGAATTTGTCAGACTCATATAAAGAGCTTGGTGAGTTATGCCGTCAACCTCAGGGTCGATGTAACCCATTTCCCTTGCATGGGTAGCATAGGCAGCTATGCCTTTCAAGCCGAATATCATTGTATCCTGAAGTGCAGCTATATCTTCATTTTTTCCGCATACTCCCACTTTTGTGCATCCGCCGTGGGGGGTTTGTTCACATTGATTACAGAACATATTGTTTCCTCCTAATAATATATTTTTTTGATTTAATTGGATTTTACTAAAAGAATCAGCTTATGGATGTGATATATATCACACAAAGGGATGATAATAATCATGGAGCAGAATCCGCTATTGCCTAAACATGCAGTATTAATTATAATAAAGTAGAACAGCGGCAAGCTGCAGCTGCTCACCATAATACAAAGGAGGAAAGAATGTGACTGAATACAGGGGACGCTGGGAAGCGATAAGGGGACCTTTAATAGTGATAGCTGCAATAATTGCATTAATAACATTTATATATGCTTTTGCCCCTCGTGGCTTCTGGGCTTACTTTTTTATTGGATTGCTGCTGCTGTTTATTCCCCCTGCGTATAGCGGCTTGATACTAAAAATAAAAATAAGCGATAAGAAAATTGTTATAATAAGACCTTTTACCAGAGTGGCAATCAAGTTTGAGAATGTGGCTTTATGTGCCGTACACTGTGTTGAAGACGGTAAATACCTGCTTTATGCTTTTGTAAAGCAGAGATACCGGGGGGGTTATACAGTAAAGGGTATAAAACCCAAGCTTCCTTTTGATGAAGTTGTTAAGATGTCTTTAAAGGAGGAGTGCTTGGATCTGGATGTGAATTTCAATAGGGCTAAGAAAATCCCGGTATCATTTGTTGAAAACTGTGAGGAGCTTAAGGACAGGTTCCTGCTGGAAGTAGGCAAACACCATGTAAAAATTACGGAAAAAGGGTAAAGGCTTCATACGAAGTCTTCTTTTTTTTGCATAATTTAAATAAAATGTATTTATTTACATGACAAATTGCAACAATATCATGGCAGAAAACGTCATATTTCATGCTATAATTAGTTTATAAAGCAATATATTTTAAATTGTGAGGTGCCTATGAAAGAGAAGAAGTTTTTTGCCGTAATTATTACACTACTATTCGTATTAATGCTTACTGTCGGCTGTACATACAATCAAGCTGCACCGGCAATAACCACAAATCCCATACCAGCCGCCGCGGAACAACCCCAAGAGACAACTGTTTCCGAAGTATACGAGGCTCCGGATCCTAAAGAATCAGATCAGGATGAAAAGCTTGGAGTGGTATACATAAGTGCCAGTAAACTCAAGGTAAGAGAGTCAGCGGGAACTGATGCAAAGGTATTGGATAATCTTATCAAAGGCACTGCTGCAGATATAGTTGAAGAAAAAATGGATGAATCGGGGAAGACCTGGTACAGGATAAGCTATGACGATATAAAAGGAAGTAATGAGGGCTGGATAGCTGCCGAGTATACAGTCAGGGACAGGACCGAGCTTCTGGATGAAAACCTGAGGAAGCTTGACTTTTCACCTCAGAATAAGACCTATGAATATCCGGGGAACCCCAGGGTACAGGCAAGGGGAATATATCTCACCAAATATTCAGCTTCAAATGATAGACTGGACAAGCTTATTGAAATGACAAAAAGGACAAAGATAAATACATTTGTAATAGATGTCAAGGATGATAAGGGTCATATGCTTTTTCCCACCAAAGCCGCAGAGAAGTACAGCCCTGATGCCAATAAGCATGCTACTGTCAAGGACATAGAAGCGCTGATGAAAAAGCTTAAGGAAAACAATATATATACAGTTGCCAGGATAGTATCCTTCAAAGATCCCACTTATACCAGCCATCATCCGGACAGAGCCATTATATACAGGGATAGCGGAAAGCCGTTTACAAACAGCGACGGTTTGATTTGGGCATCTGCCTATGACAAGGTTCTGTGGGAATATAATCTGGAAGTGTCAAAGGAAGCAGCGGAAGCAGGTTTTAATGAAATACAATTTGACTATGTAAGATTCCCTGCATCGGACGGAGGGAAATTGGACAAATCCCTGGACTACAGGAATACCGAAGGAGAATCAAAACCGCAGGCTATACAGGATTACCTGAAATATGCAAGGGAGAAACTGGCTCCTTTGAATGTATATATATCGGCCGACGTATATGGCCTTGTAGGCTCGGTAGCGGATGACATGTCGCTGGGACAGTATTGGGAAGCGGTCAGCAATGTAGTGGACTATATTTGTCCGATGATGTATCCAAGCCATTATGCCAACGGCACTTATGGACTTCCGGTCCCTGATGCATATCCATACGAGACTGTTTTCCATTCCGCCAAGGATTCTGCAGCCCGGAACAAGAATATAGAGACACCTGGGACCATAAGGCCATGGATACAGGATTTTACTGCACCTTGGGTACCTGGGCATATCACGTATTCGGACAAGCAGGTAAAGGAACAAATAAGCGCTCTTGAGGAGAACGGTATTGGGGAATATCTTCTTTGGAATGCCGGAAACAGGTATTCGGAAGGAGCGGTAACGGAATAGGGTTAATGTCGAAGATTACCTTTTTAGGCCTGATTACAGGCCTTTTTTTTTCTGGTATCTGAACAAAAGGTTCACCCAGACAAAAGTGAAGATATATGTTACTATGGACCAGGGAACAATCCTCCAGCCCGTAAACACTATTGTCCTTGCATACAGGCTCAGAATTTCAAAGGCCAGTAAAAGTATTATCCATATGAAGGTATATACAACGGCGGGTTTAATCCTTTCAGGCAGGAAAAATGTATATATCAACTCAATCACCGGATAAAGAAATACACCTGATATTATAATATAAAATAGTGAGTCTGACTGGTTGATATAGTGGTATAGTCCGGCATATTCTCCCAAAGCTGTTTCATAAAGCAGGGAATATCCCATACCGGCAATTGCAACCATTATATGCTTGAAGGTTATCGGTTTCTTCAGAGCGCATATTATAAAAACAATCCATGCAACTGCTATAGCGCCGTAAAAACATACTAATGCCATCTAAGTATCTTCCTCCGATTTTATGCAAATAATGCTCCATCTATTAGTATGACCCAAGGCAGTCTGATTAATCCAAGCCTGAATATATAAACATAATAATCCGTATAATAAGAATGATGCGACACAGCTATAAGTTTGCATAGCAAGCAAGAGCTTGTATAGTATAGCAGGGCACACTTTTATGCATTTTGGAAACAGGCCTCTGATATGGCTTTGGTAAAAAGTTCGTGAAGCCGGCATGGAGGCCGGCTTAGGTGTCTCGGGCCATGGAGGGCCTTTTGGCACCGTCAGAACTTTTCCAAAGGCATTGCAGTAGGCCTGTCAAAATCATAATCCGTGTGCCTCGATATACTATACTGTCTCTTGCAGAGGGTTATGCAAACTTCAAATTCGTCGCATCATTCTTCGAATATGTCATATTATGGAGGAAGCGGTTTGGAAAAAGAGATAAAAAAGCTGATGCAAATATCTGCAATCATATCGAGCATTTTATTAATTACAGCATTAGTACCCTTTCTATATGTATTGAAGGTTTATCCCGCTTCGGATCGAAGGATAATCATATATATGATTGCCGGAGTATCAGTGCTTTTAATATTCATTTGGGAGGTATCCATGGAATTGTCAAGGGCAAACAGGTCAGGCAAGGCGAAGGGCTTCATCATATATGTACTGGAAGCGGGAATCAGTATTCTGCTGCCGCTATATATTTATTTGACAGGATTATTCGGCGGAGACAAGGATGATATCAGAAGGTTATATATAAACATTAATAACATTGCTGTAAGACATAATCTTCAAAAGAATTGCCCGTCCAAAATACTTTTGCTCCTCCCCGGTTGTATGCAGAACAAGGATTGCAGCTGCAATATAACCGATGACATGAGAAATTGCCGCAGGTGCGGCAGCTGCAGGATTGGAGAAGCTGCAGACCTGGCTGAGAGGTGTGCTGTCAGGGCTATCGTTGTAAAGGGCGGGACAGCGGCCAGAAATACCGCAAAGGAATTCAAGCCTGATTTTATACTTGCTGTTGCATGTGAAAGAGAGTTATTGAGCGGAATGGCAGATGTAGGCAGGATACCGGTTATGGGTGTAATAAACCAGAGGCCAAACGGATACTGTACCAACACGACAGTTGATATGCTGCAGATTAAGGAAATCCTTACCGAGCTGGAGGGAAAAGGGTCGGAGTTAAGATGTACAAAACAGGGAGTAAAAAGAGATGTAAAGGTTCAGAAGGATTATTGATTGCTAATTTGTTTTTAGAAGTTGAGAGGAGTATATAAAAACATGTCGAATAAAGTCGATATATAAATAAATGCAATGAAATGAATAAATATGTATTGCGGGAGGTGGCAATATGGAAGATAATAATACATATATGAAGAAATCGCTTCTTTTATGGAGCACTTTGCTGGTTATCAGTATTCTTCTTGGATATTCCATATACAATGCTTTATCCAGCCGCATTTATGCAAGTGTTTATAAATCCATGAACAACAACCTGAGATTTGCTGAAAGCTCCTACAGCGTATTTATGAACCAGATGAAAATGGGCATGCTGCAGGCATCGGTAGAAACGAATATTAAAGAACTGATTAAAAGAAATGATAGCACTGCCCTGGAGTATCTTCTGAAAAAATGGGGAGAACACAGGGACTACGTAGATGAATGGTATGTTGTAGGAGAAAATGGTAATATTATATCTTCGACGGGGAAGGGCCTGCTGATAAAGACTTCCGGCAAAACAAGGATGCAAGGGATTGTGGAAGAGGCATTATCATCCGGAACGGTTATAGCAGGTACAGAGCTGATTTCTATAGGAGACAGCGGGGATGAATTCACCTTAACCCAATATGCCATTGTACCTGTTATAGAAAATGAGAAGGATGTCATAGGGGGAATCGTAACATTGATGAACCTTGACGGGGATGATAATATAACAGGGAAGATAATGAATGATACAGGCATGTACAGTATTATATCCGCAAAGGATCGGATTATTGCAAGCAGTTTCGAATCAGAACTGTACAGATTAAACATAGGAAGCAGTTTGCCGGAAGATATCCGTAAGGAAGTGCTTGAAAAGGATACGCCATTTGTTAAGAGGCTTGAGATTTTCAAAGGAAGCCGGGAGGATAAAAACTCATACTTTGGTGCATTTATGGCAATAAAGGATATTGAAGGAAGTATAATCGGAGTCCAGGGCATTATTCATAATGACCCTTTGGCTGAGACTACTCTCAGCCAAATAAGGGATTTTACCGTTATTGCAGTTATATTGCTGGCTGCAGTTTTTTCATTAATTGTATGGTCTTATATCAAATCACAGAAGGTTCTTCTTAAAGAGAAGCAGTTTTCAAACAAACTGAGCAGCATAAAAAGGTTCTCGGATTTAGTAAGGCAAGCTTCCAGTGAAGATGAAGTTTATGAAATATTGTTTGACGTGCTGAAGAAAAAAAGCGGTATAACTCAAGTTGTGGTGGCGAAAAAGGAGTACAATGACAATCAGTTGATGGTATATAAGGCCATGGACAGGGATAAGCTCCAATCCATAAAAAACAAAATGACAACGGAAGAGAACTGCTGGGCTTTAAAGACAGGAAAGGAATTCCTGAATAATGGCAGCAGCAATGATTTCGACTGCAAGGACTTCTACAGCCAATCAGTAAGTTATATCTGTCTTCCGATAATACTCGGAGAAATAGCTTCAGGGGTAATTCAGATACAAAGCGATAGAAAGAATTATTTCAGTAATGATTTGATAGAAGAGATAAAAGTTTACATAGATAACATTGCTCCTGTAATCAGCAACATAAGGCTGCTGGAAAGCCTCAATAATATGGCTTCCATTGATACACTGACAAAGGCATATAACAGAAGGTATCTTGACAAATATCTTGAGGAGCAGATCAAAATATCAAAAGAGAATAATCTTCACTTGAGTGTAATAATGATTGACATTGACTTCTTCAAGAGATTCAATGATACTTACGGCCACGATGCAGGGGATTATGTACTGATGTATTTTGCCGATACCTTGAAGTTCAATGTTCGTGATGAGGATGTCGTGTCAAGGTATGGAGGAGAGGAATTCATAGTGGTGCTTCCCAGAACGGATTACCGCGGAGCATATAGGGTTGCAGAAAAACTAAGAAAAAAGGTGGAGGAAATGTCCTTGACCGCAATAAACAATGAGAATCCTCCGAAGATAACCTGCAGCCTGGGGATATCTGTCTATCCTCTGCATGGCAATAACATAGACAAGCTTATACAATCTGCAGACAAGGCGTTATATAGAGCAAAGAACTCAGGCAGGAACAGAACCTGCATATTCGGAGATGACAATGAGCGGGAGGGGAAACAGGAAAGGCATGATGACATTAAGAATACCGTATAATATATATATTGATAATAATATTCAAAAATAAATAATACTTATAGAACTGGAGGAAAAAATATGAATGATTCACTTTCTATGGTTGCAAAGCATGTTAGTACTGTCAGATCGGAGGATAAGATATTTGCTTTGAACAGAGAAGCAGGCAATGCCGTGCTACAGTTCGGCAAGGAGAAGGTAGTGAATGCCACCGTGGGCTCTATACTTGATGAAGATGAGAAGCTGGCAGTTCTGCCTTCGGTGCTGGAAACACTGAGAAATCTTCCGGACTCTGAATTCGCAGCATATGCACCTATACTGGGGACTCCTGACTATCTTGAGTCGGCAATCCAGGCTGCCTTCAAGGAATACAGGCCAGAAGGATACATAAAGGCTGCAGCAACTCCGGGCGGAAGCGGAGCTTTAAGGCAAACAATCTGGAATTACTCAGAAATAGGAGATACGATACTGACCTCTGATTGGTACTGGGGGCCGTATAAGACTCTTGCAGAAGAGAATTTGAGGAAGTTAAGCGTGTTTTCTCTTTTTGACAATGAAAAAAGATTCAACCTTGATTCTTTTGAAATGAAAGTCAAAGAACTGCTGACAAGACAGAACAGCTTGGTAATTCTGCTGAATTCCCCGGCACAGAATCCCACAGGTTATGCTCTAAGCGATGAAGAGTGGGAGCAGGTTATTATGATAATAAAAAGGGAAGCTTTGGATAAGAGCAAGAAAATTACTCTTATTTGTGACATAGCATATATTGACTATGCAGGAAAGGCTTCAGACACAAGGAGATTCATGAGACTTTTCTCCGGATTGCCGTCGAATGTTCTGGTTGTTGTAGCCTTCAGCATATCCAAGAGCCTTACGATGTATGGGCTTCGTACAGGGGCTGCCGTTTGCGTAAGCTCTGATAAGGGTGTAGTTGAAGAGTTTTCCGGTGTCTTTGAGGCCTCTAACAGAGGTACCTGGTCCAACGGAACAAGATGCGGAATGAAGCTGCTTTCTGTTATTATGAATGATAAAGAGCTGCTGCGCAAAGTAGATGAAGAGAGGGAACAGGTTAGACTGCTGCTGGAGAAAAGGGCGGAAGTTTTTACTAATGAAGCAAAAAGCGTCAAACTGGATATATGCCCATATAATGCAGGATTTTTTGTCACCATACCTGCAGCGCAATCTGAAGAAAGCTGCAAGCTGCTGAAAAAGGACAATATATTTGCAGTACCGATGTCAAGGGGGATAAGATTTGCAATATGTTCGGTACCTTTATACAAAATGAAGGGTATAGCCGAAAAAATAAAAAAGGCAGTGGAATAGATTGACTCAAACCCATCTTTCGAGGAAGGATGGGTTTTTTCATGTAAAAATATGGATGCACAATGCAATAAGACTTGCACGTTCCCAAAACCGTTTCATATTACTGGTATTATGATGAATGAGTTTGGAGGTTGTCAAATGGGAAAGAAGTTCAAATGCCCGATGATGTGCGATATGCAAATGATGCCTTATATGCCGATGGCAGAAGAAATTGAAATGGATAATTTTTATGAGGATGAGGAAGACGACAGGTATTTCATGAAGATGTATCCTGAAAGCTGCAGGAAGATAATGATATACGTTAAAGTTGAAGTTGACAGGATGGAAGGGAAGGATAAAGAAATACACGACTACCGACCGGATAGGGATATGATAAATATGATGACGGATAATGCATATAACAGAATGGTGAAGGATATGCCTGAAATGGCGGAGGGAGAAGAAACCAGACAGTATCCGGTAAGAAGGTTTTCCAGGGATCTTCTGCGTCTGCTGTTATTGAACGAGCTTTTCAGAAGAAGGCGAAGACGCAGGAGAAGGAATTACTATGGCTATCCCTTCGGCGGATACGATTTTGACTTTGACAATGATGACTTTGATTTTGATTATGATAATTACGACTGAAGAGTAATTATCATTCCGCTTTTTTCATCAACTTTGAGCATTTGATCGCCCAGGGACTCTGCCAGAATACCTCCATTTGTCCACTGGGCTATATCTTTTTCAAAAGCATCTTTAAGCTCTGCTGCTGCAAGGACCCTCATTGTTACATTCTCAAGATACTCTATGCTCTTTATTATATAATCCTTCTTAGATATCTCATGTTGCAGCTTGCTCAAAAGGCTGTAGTCCATTTTCAGCTCATATACTGCAAAGGGTTGCATCCTTACAGTGCCGGCGGCTTTAATGCCGTTGACCGCTCCTTGGGTATATGCCCTGATAAGTCCGCCGGCTCCAAGCATTATTCCTCCGAAGTATCTGGTGACAATTACTATGGAATTAGTGAGTTCTTCCTTTTTTAAGACCTCAAGGATAGGAACCCCGGCAGTTCCGGAAGGCTCCCCGTCGTCGCTGGAACGCTGTATATTCATTGATTCCCCAAGGATATAAGCATAGCAGTTATGTGTTGCATCATAGTGTTTCTTTCTGATGCCTGTCAAAAATTGAAGGGCTTCTTCTTCTGAATATACCGGCTGGGCATAGGATATAAATCTTGATTTCTTTTCAACGAAACAAGTATCAGCATAACCCTTTAACATTCTGTAGCTTACTGTCATAATATCACCCGTACCTCTGACTTCTGATGTATATTATTATACATCATTATGGCAAAAATCACTATTTGGGAAATCCAAAGGTTTTTGCTGCAGCAGGGCATAATAAGAATGATGCGACTTATCTTAAGTTTGCAGTCATCCTGCAGAGCACTAGCCTTATATCCCGACTCGCACGATATTAGCTTTGGACAGAATCAGAGCTTGATTCTGTTGCCCAAAGCCAATAAGTGCTCGCTGATATACAAGGCTAGTGCTCTTGGAGTATGACTGCAATCTAATAACTACATCGCATTATTCTTCTAATACGCATAAGATTTCGTATGCTGAATATAGGAGGCAAATATGGAAACCAGGATATGGTGCGAATTCACTCCTCCGGAGGAAGTTTGCAGAGATTATATAATCGATGCATTCAAAAGGTATAATGTAACCTTGAACTATAAACTGGAATACGGGCACGACAGCGAGGACTTTTATAATATGGTCAGAACCTACAATGACCACCATGTGCCTTTATCCATATGGGCAACCCTTTCTGATGAAATGGGATATTGGATTAATGAAAGAAATGCGGAGCAATTCGACAGATATGTGAGGAAGTTGGCAGAGAGATTTGAGTATAAAGGTTTGAAAATAAAGGGATTGTGTATAGATCTGGAATCACCGTTACAGGATATTAAAAGCCTGTGTGAGCCCCAAAATATTATCAGTCTTCTAATAACATGCGGAAAAATGCTTACTGCGAATCTGAACAGAAAGCGCTTTACTGAGGCCGGCAGGATTTTGTCCGACACTGCCCGGTTCTTGCGTTCAAAGGGTCTGGAAAGCTATGCTGCCTGTATAAGGCATTGTTATTATGACATACGATTCAAATCCGAGCTGATTCAAAACGCCCTTGAAATACCTGTTTTTGATGTGGGATGGGATAAATACAATCTTATGTATTATTCAACAATGATAAGAAACGAACTGAAAAAGATCAGGAAGGCAGATGTAGATTACTTGATGTATCACCAGATATCATATTTGAAAGAAGTTCTGAAAGATAAGCTTGCTGTCTCAATTGGAGTGACGAATGTGGGGAAAATGGGCAATGAACCGTGCTATGAGAATATCTCCGAATTTGAAAAGGATATAGGGATATTAAAGGAGATAGGGATTAACAGCTTTTCTCTGTTCAGTTTGGACGGTATTATTGAAAAAAACAAATTGTTGGGTTATCTGGCTTCTATGGAGAGAGCGGAGCCATACAAACCGGCAATATGCAATCGTGTGATCAGGAACGAGGAGATTTCCGAACTGCTTTTTGGTATCGGGAAGCTTTATTATAGGTTAAGATGAAAAAATAGTAAATATCCTATAATTGTAATATCATGTAAATATCAGGTTTATTTTGACAGAATAAAGTGGTATAATAATTGCAGATATCTGCAATTGCTTGCAATTACTATATTGCATAGGTATCATTTAGTGAGGTGAGAGTCTGTGAAAGTGATGAATCTTCCGTCAAGCATACTAAAGCCTGGGATGACAGTATATGAAGATATTTATAATACTTTAGGGGTTTTAATTCTCAACAAGAATACTATACTTGATCAATGGCAGATTGAAAAAATCCATGCGAATAGTGTAGATAAAGTCAGAGTCAGGCTCACCGAGAATGATAGTTTATATGCCATTCAGGAAGAAGAGATACCCAGTGTCTATGATTCCGGCAAAATTAGAGCTTTTAAAGAAAAGTATGCAGCCAAAGTAGACGAGGTAACTTACATTATTAAAGAAATTGGCAGAGGTGCAGCTGTAGATGTGCAAACAGTGGGTCAGATCAGCAGGCATATAATAAGGGAATTCAGTACTGTAAGTGAAGTTATAAACTATCTTCATTTGGCAAGGCCCTTGGATGATTATACATATTCCCATTCACTAAATGTGTCGCTTATGTCAATCATAATTGCGAAATGGCTGGAGCTCAGTGATAAAGAAATTGACGAGATTGCAACAGCAGGATTGCTTCATGACATAGGGAAGACTAAGATACCCGAAAGGCTTCTGCAGAAGCCCGGAAAGCTTACGAAAAGCGAGTTTGAAGAGGTAAAGAAGCATACTATTTTTGGATATATGATGATGGATAATATCTTGGATGCAACAGCTAATATGAAGTATTCGGTATTGATGCATCATGAGAAAATTGATGGTTCAGGGTACCCCATAGGCTCATTGGATGAAGACATACCCCTGTTCCCCAAGATAGTAGCAATAGCCGATATATATGATGCAATGACCTCCAACAGGTCCTACCGTAACAGGATGTGCCCCTTTGAGGTAATCAAGAATTTTGAAATGCAGACCTTTGGCAAGCTGGATACCAAGGTGCTGACAGTGTTTCTGAAGAATATTGCCAATTCTTATGTTAATGATTTCGTAGAGCTCAATAGCGGTGAAATGTGTGAGGTAGTGTTCATAAATCCTAATAGGATATGGCAGCCTATCGTCAGAGCCGGGGCAGATTATATCGATTTGTCCAGGGATAGGCATAAAAGGTTCATTAAAGCAATAATATAGATAATATACCTTGTATTATATTGAGCTGCTTGGCAAATAATAACTTCACTATGAGTTTCTATTATTGGGGTGAACACAGTGAAGAGATATTTGCAATATTTTGCTGTCATGTTTCTCGTACTTGCATTTACCGACCTCTGTCTTGGAGGTGCACTGTCAGGGCACAGGGGGCAAATCTCCGATGCTGTACCGGAAGGTTTAAAAGAAGCAGATGATATCCAAATTCAGCCGGAGGTACAAGAAAATACAGAAGTGATGAATATTGATGAATTAGGCGAGTTTATTGCTTCAAAATCCTGTGAATTTGTGCAGGCAGCTTTTGATAGGGATAAGGCAAAAGTTGAAAATATGCTTTGCAAGGGTACGATGTATGTTATTTCTGAGGATGATTCCAGTTATATAAGATACACCTCAGGGGACCTGCATGTGGAAGGTTATATGGCAACTGACAGGAAGCTTGTGCAGGTAAGGCATAGCTGGTATGTAACAGAGGATGACGGAACGATAGCCTCCGGAGTGGAGGTTTTTATAGAAGGGGAAGAAGACCCTCAGATATGGTATATACATTACAGGAAAAGCTTTGGCCGGTGGAAAGTATTCATGCTGGAAAACGGGATATAAAGCCTGGCTATATTACCTGCAGTATAATGCATTTCAGGTACATGGACTCATTGGAACCGTAGAGTACCGGATGATCCTTTGCCTGGGTCCTGAATTCCACTTGCCTGACTATTTTTCCTGCATCCATTGCTGCATCCTGTATCATTTCCATAAACAGTCCCGGATACATATAGTGGGAACAGGAGCAGGTCACAAGAAAGCCTCCCGGATTCAATATTTTCATAGCCCTCAGGTTTATATCCTTATAACCCCTGTATGCTCCGGCCAATGCTGATTTGGTCTTGCAGAAGGCTGGAGGATCAAGTATAACCACATCGAATTTTTCATTTAATGTCTGATATTCCTTCAATACATCAAAGACATTCCCTGTTACGCCATTTATCTTTTTCTGCAGTCCATTGATATCAGCATTCCTTTTAAGGTATTCTATTGCATGCTCTGATATGTCTACCGCGGTGACTTCCCTGGCACCATAGTAAGCCGCATGCAGAGCAAAGCCTCCTGTATGGCTGAATGTGTCCAATACACGGGCATCCTTCACAAAGGGCTTGAGTGCTGCCCTGTTCTCCCTCTGATCCAGGAAGTATCCTGTTTTCTGTCCGTTTTCAATATCCACAAGCATTCTGATTTCATTTTCCCTTATTTCCACGGTAGTATCAAAAGGGCCTTTTATGAAGCCTTTTTGCTGCTTCAATCCTTCTTTTTCCCTGATTTGAACATCATTTCGCTCATAAATCCCCTTGGGCTCAAGAATTTCCTCCAATAGCTCAACAATTGTGCTTTTATACTTTTCTATTCCCAGGGACAGGGTCTGAATGCTGAGATAGTCACCAAACTTATCTACTATAAGGGCAGGCAGAAGGTCAGCTTCGCCGAAGATGACCCGGCAGCTTGAGGTATCTACCAGTTTCTTTCTGTATTCCCAAGCCTGAAGGATTCTTTTTCTGAAGAATTCCTTGTTTATTTCCTCATGCTCCCTGGTCATAATTCTTACCAGTATCTTGGACTTGGGGTTTATATATCCCCTTCCCAGGAACTGGCCCTTTGAGTCACATACATCAACAATGTCGGCAGGGTCAAAAGCCCCGTCTATATTCTTCACTTCATTGTCAAACACCCAGGGATGGCCCATAAGTATTCTCTCTTCTTCGCCCTTCTTAAGTATTACCTTAGCCATTGAAGCACCTCCATTCTTATTATAACCCGAAATCCTCAGGCCTTGCATCAAGGGCTGACAATACTGCTTCAAACACAAGCTTTGATGCTATTTCAAAGGAATATGAGATATTGATCCTTTCAGTGTATTTATGTGCATCCTTTCCCAAAGGCCCAATATTCATAAATGGTATATTGAGGTCGGCTATTATATCCAAGGGAATTGTGTATCTGTCTCCCCATAAAGGAAGATTTGTCTTTAAGCTTTCAACATCTATATTGTCCGGCAGCCCCAAATAGCTCATATCGGACAGGCCCGGAAAGAAGGGCTCCCAAGAAATACTCTCACCATATTCTGACTTTGCCTTTTTAATGATTTTCTCTGTTATTTCAGCTATTTTGCCGTTCTGTCCGCTTTTTCCCGAGTGGGGGTAATAAGGGGGCGCAAGGAACAGGACTATCATAGGGTCACGATAGGGGCAGAATTTGTGCGCTTCCCTGACTATATCAACGGACAGCTCCCTAAGATCGCTTGCCTGTGATTCTTTTATAAAGGACTCCATATGCTCATCAAATTCTTTTCCCCTGGCTTCAAGGCACATTTTATAAAGCTCCCGGAATGTAATTACCATGGGTTTTATGGATGGAAGCTTCGGTTTGCTGCCTGTAAGGGACTGGAGGCGGTCAGCCTTGTTTTCAATGCTGTGAAGTACTTCTTCAAATGCCTTTTCGCTGATACTCTTAAGCTTATTAAGTACTTCATCCGGTGCAGAAGTTACGGTTATAAAATTAAAATAAGAGTAGGCTGCTGCCGGAGTTGAGACAGAATAAGAGTTCTTTGTGTCTGACTGTTTAAGACATACCGGAGCCGGCGTCATAAAGCTTGCCGATACATCCGACAGTTCCGGATTAAGTTCAATTTTCTCTATTATTTTTGCTGTCAGAAGGTTAGGGTTAAGGCCGGAAAAAGGATCTCCCGCATGAGTCTCCTTTCCGACGCAGTAAAAGACCGGAAGTAATTTTCCGACAGCCCCTGTATATATGTACTTGCTGCTGTCTCCGGGGTATTTTGGAAAATGAGGTTCTGATACAATACAGCATACATATTCCAATCCCTTTTCCTCTTTCAATTTTGCCAGCATTTCAACAGAGGCAAGCATTCCCGCAGAATTGTTTTCTTCGTCAGGAACCGACAGCAACAGGATATTTCCCGGGAAATTGTCCAATTTATTTTCTAACTGATGCATAATTTCGACATCAAGGGCTAATCCGAACTTCATATCCATTATTCCGCGGCCAAAAATATAATCACCTGAGGCAAGATCCATCTCAGCTTCTTTTGAGAGGCTGATGCCGCTGCCCTTTTTGAGAAGCTCGGTATATTCCAAAGGCTTGAATGCATAATCCTTAAAAGCACCATAATCCTCTACATTTACAACATCAAAGTGGCTCAGCAGTATAACGGTTTTTTTGCTCTCCGGCTTCCCCTCCATCAAGGCATGGACATAGTATCTTCTGAAGGGGTCATTCTTTATGGGGTTGATTCCTGCATTAGCCGGGTTGTTCTTAAAATAATCCATCTTCATGACTGTTTCATAGATCTTTTCTGCCATTTCAATTTCTCCCGGTGTCTCAGATATGCTTGGAACACTGCAAAGTTCAATCAGCAGATTTTTCATCCTATCAATATTCATTAATACTCCTCCGCTTCCTTGTATTTTGCACTAAACACTTTGCATTGTATTCACATGTGCAAAATATATACTTTCATTTTACCAGAATAAAGGGGGCTTGGCATACAGGAAAGTTTACAAAAGCCAATAATTGGGATAATATATACATATCATCAGTACTTATACCATATATGGAGGTCCGCATGTTTAAGAAAAAGAAGAATTATCTGAAGCAGATATATAAGATGAATCCGGATACAAAAGCGTATATTATTGAGGTTTCACTAATTGATTACAATGAAATTTTCAATGGCTGGGATCCTTCTCCGATCAAAAGAAGGGATTTGGATCCGGATCTTATTAGTTTTTTGGAAGAATGCGATTCCGATATTCCTCTGGAATTTCCTTTGGAACTGATGTTTTACCTGCCTGAAGACCAATATGACATGGAAAAAGAAAACCTGTCAAAAGTGGGGGTAAAGAATTATTTTGACTACAGCGTTCATTTCATAAGAAAAGAGTTAAAGCAGATCAGGCAAAAAATACTATTATATATTGTAATGGCTGTTGCTTTTTTATCGGTGGGATACTTGTCAGGGAAGCAAGCAGAGCCTGGTTTTTTTACTGCTATCTTAATAGAGGGCTTTACCATCGGAGGCTGGGTATTCTTATGGGAGGCATTTTCATTATTCTTTTTTGCCAGGCAGGAGGTATCCGGCAGGCTGAAAAGATATATAAGATTCAGAAATACAAAAATCAGCTTTAAGTATAAGTAGTTATGTCGCATCATTCATATACTTCGAAACATTTGCCCGATACAATGCGTCTATAATAATGGGTATGACTGTACATAGTATAAGGGAAAATTGACTTGACATGGGGGTTAAACATTGAAAAAAGTATTAAGAGCAGCTGCATTCATCCTAATGCTTGCTTTGATCATTGGGCAGCCTGCGCTGCAGCCCTTGCAGGCTGAGGCAGAGGATGAAATAAGAATCGATATGAAGGTGGGCTTTGACAAATTCTATAAAATTGGCTTTGCTGCACCGGTATATTTTGAAATAGAAAACAACTTTCGGGATATAAACGGTGAGCTGCAGATTGAAATGCCCAATCAATACGACAGTATTACAATATATGCGATTAACGTAAATCTGCCCAGGAATTCCGTCAAAAAGTTCCTGATGAATGTTCCTATGAATGTATTCAACACCAAGATTAATGTAAATCTTGCAGAAGGGGACAGCATTATACGCACAAAATCCTTCAGGATAGATCCGGGATCAAGTGCGGATACCTATGCCATAGGAATACTAAGTGACGATTTTGACAGCGTTAAATATATAAATAAGGTGTCCATGCAGAGCTTCGGAAATATCAGCACAAAAAACGTAAAGCTGGATGAGGATAGCTTTCCGGAGGACATGGATGTGTTGAAGACATTCAATGTAATAGTCATAAACAATTATGACACTTCAAAGCTCAGTGCGGCACAGTATGAGACTTTGAAGAGGTGGGTATCGGATGGCGGAATGCTTGTTATAGGAACCGGGCCTTCACAGAATAAGACCCTGGCAGCCTTCAAGGATGATTTCATTACGGGAGAAGTAGGAGAAGTGAGTACACTCACAACCTCAAGCCTGAATGAGATGGCAGGGAGCAAGACCGGATCGGTAATGAATATCAGTGTTCTGGATATAACCATGAATAATAGCACACCGGTGATGAAAGACGGTGATTTTGTATTACTGCAGAAGATCGAGAAAGGCAAAGGCGTGGTGGGAGTAGCCTCCTTTGATTTCGGAATGGAGCCCCTTTCCACATGGGTCGGGAATAGTGCCTTCGCGGATAAGATGATTGTGAGCATCATGCCGCAGTACTATTTCAGCGATATATATCAAAAGGGCATGATAGTAAGAGAAAACCTTTATACCATAGATAATGCGCTCAGGAATATACCTGAGCTGCCCATGCCCAGAACCTCTTACATGGTGTTCATATATATAGCATATATATTGCTTGCTGCTCCCATAGGCTATTATATACTGAAGCGAATGGATAAACGGGAGCTGATGTGGGTGACCGTACCTGTACTTTCGATAGCCTTTTCGGGAATTGTATACCTTACCGGTGCCGGAACCAGGCTGACCGGACCCGTCACAAATGTCATATCACTGGTGGATATTGATAACAGCGGAACTATAAGCCCCAAGGTTTATGCAGGAGTCTTCACTCCCAATAAAGACAACATCAGGATTGAGGCAGCAGGAGATTTCGATATCAAGCCTCTCAGAATTAACGATAATTACTACAGAGGGCCTATAGACAGTGAAAATACTTCAAATAGAATAGATTCAAAGATTACTCTGGCCCCCAGGACGGTGCTGGAGTTCTATAAAAGCGGTGTATGGAGCATGAAGACCCTTGCTATGGAGACCGGTAAAGAATTTTCCGGCAAACTGGAGAGTAATCTGAATTACGCAAAGGGTTCTTTTGCAGGAACGATAATCAACAGTTCAGGCTTTGACCTGGACGAATGCTATATAATAACTCCGACCCAATATGCCGATGTAGGGCCTGTAAAAAATGGAGAAACAAAGCAGATAGATATAAAACCCAGCAGTTATTTCGGACAAAGATATGAGCTGATAAATGCAATATACAAGGATCCCTATTCCGGACCTAATAGGATCAATCGAAATACCAGGCTGACTCCGGAGGAGATGGCCGAATTCAGGCTGAACCTTCAAAAAAGGCATGTGCTGGAGTATGGCCTTTTATATGAGGCGTATCAGGGCTATGAAGCACAGCTGATTGCCTGGAGCAGCACTCCTGTGGCCGAAGATCTGCTGGTAAACGGCAGGGAAACTAAGAAGTATGAGAAGACCTTTATTACCTCCAAGGTGAATCTGAGCTTCAGAGACGGAAAAAATGTGGAATATCCTCTTGGTTTTCTGAAGCCTGCCATTGTTAATAATTTGAATGCAGGGAATTACGATGATTACGGGAAGACGTTTTATGGACGGGGTTCCTTTGAGGTGCATTACAAAATTGACGATATCAGAGCTGAGAGTGTTAAGATACAGTACACGGTAGGAGATACCCAGCGTGTAAGGCAGTATATATGGGATAATGAAAAGAAGGAATGGACTGAGGGAGACTACAGGGACTTTGAAATACACCGAGAACTCCTTGGAAGATATTTGGACGGCAGCGGCATGCTTAAGCTGAAAGTAGAATTGAGTGATGTTGATGCTCAGCTTCCTCGGATTTCTGTGAAGGGGAGTGTCAAATAGTGCTTGCTATAAAGAATCTGAACAAGAGGTACGGAAAGTTCCAGGCAGTCTCAGATTTAAATCTGGAGGTGGCTGAGGGGGAAATATTCGGTTTTGTAGGTCCCAACGGAGCGGGTAAAACCACTACAATGAAGATTATCTGCGGGCTCTTAAGAGCCACTTCCGGGGAAATAACCCTGGATGGAGTGGATATCATACGGAACAGCAGAAGGATGAAGGAGAAAATCGGATACATGCCTGATTTCTTTGGAGTTTATGATGACCTGAAGGTAAGTGAATACCTGGAGTTTTATGCCTCAATATATAATATAAAAGGTCAGGAGAGGAAGAGAATCACCGATGACCTTTTGGAGCTTGTAGACCTCGGCAGTAAGAGAGAAGCATATGTAGACAGCCTTTCAAGGGGTATGAAGCAGCGGCTCTGCCTTGCCCGAAGCCTGGTTCACAACCCCAGGCTCCTTGTGCTTGACGAACCGGCTTCCGGAATGGATCCCAGGGCAAGGTTCGAAATGAAGGAAATATTGAAGAACCTGAAAGGTATGGGAAAGACGATAATCATAAGCTCCCACATACTTCCCGAGCTTGCAGAGCTTTGCACCAGCATAGGGATCATCGACCAGGGCAGAATGGTGATAAGCGGCAGTAACGAAGAGATAATGCAGCAGGTTTATAATAAGAAGGTTGTCAGGCTAAAGGTCACAGAAAGGCTTGATGATGCGGTATTGATCCTGAAGGAGTATCCTTTTGTCGATAAGCTGGTGATTGGCGAGAATACAATACAGGCAGGTTTCGGAGGCGGAGACGGGGAGATGAGCAGGGTACTCTCTGATTTGATAAACAGGGGGATACCTGTTGTATCCTTTTCACAGATGGACGGCAACCTGGAGGATGTATTCATGAAGGTCACAAAGGGGGAGGAAGAGCAATGAACATAAATCCCGTACTTTTAAAGGAATTGAAAGTAAGAATGAGAGGCTGGAAGGCAGCGGGAATAATTGCCTTATATCTCCTGGTGCTTACTGCTGTAGCAGTTTTTATCATCTATACCACATTCATGGACCCTTATAGCTCAAACATTGATCCTCAGATATCCATAGGTGCATATACGGCTCTTGCCGTATTTCAATTCATGCTTATAATGTTCATTGTTCCGGCACTTACAGCAGGAGCCATATCGGGGGAAAGGGAGAAGCAGACTCTGGATCTGGTGCTTTGCACAAGACTCAAACCCATATCCATAATAATAGGGAAACTTTTTGCTTCCACCAGCCAGACCCTGCTGCTCATTATTGCTTCATTCCCGCTTTTCTCCATGGTATTTCTGTTCGGAGGGATATCAATAAAGGAGATAATGCAGCTTTTCGGCTTTTATATTGTGACAGCGGTGACAATAGGCTGTATTGGAATGTTTTTCTCTGCGCACCTGAAAAGGACGACAGCCTCCACGGTTTTTACATATGGTACCTTGGCATTCCTGGCTTTTGGAACCATATTCATAGGAGTATTCTATATAAGGATTTTTTACAATTGGGATTATAATAAATTCTTGCCGATATTATATTCAAACCCATTGGTAGGCTTCGGTTCGCTTCTTGCCGAGCAATTTGGGTATTATGGAGGTATTAATGCCATCTTAGGGTTTTCTGCAGGATTCGGCCGGAATTCCAATGCTGCGAATGCAATCAGTCCCTGGCTTGGGAATATAATATTTGATCTCGTATTGTGTGCAGTGTTGTTGATACTATCAGCTGCAAGGATAAACCCTGTAGGGAAAGGCACATTCGGTTTCTTTAGATTCAGGAGAGAAAAAAAGAAAAAGGCTTCAGACAGCATATAGGGGTTACTGGGTTATGAGGAGTGATATTTATGAGTCCTATCGATAAAGAACTGATAAGAATGGTGAGACGCATAAGGGACAGGCTGCATGCCGCTTTTATCATAAATAGTATTATACTTGGGCTTGTATTGGCATTGTGCCTTGGAATAGGTGTGGCTGTTGCTGCAAGATTTGTTCCCATTTACAATGTATATCTGACCATATTCAAGATAGCGGTATCGGTTGTGCTGGCTGCATTTCTTTATTCCGCCTTTAAGACCCCAAGGTATGATTATGCTGCACTGAAGGCAGATTCCATAGGCCTGCAGGAGAGGACAGTGACTGCCCTTGAGCTTATCGGCAGCCAATCCGCCTTTGCAGTTCTTGAAAAGAATGATGCCCTGGCACATCTTAAGGGAACGGATTACAAGAAGAGAATACCTCTAAAGCCAAACAATAGGTATTTATTGATATGCGTTATTTTGACGATAGTTCTTGCACTTTCCGGATTTATACCGAATCCTATGGCAGAAAGAGCAGAGGAGCTTCACAGCCTAAAGGGAAAAATAACCCAACAGCAGAAGAAGGCCGACAAACTGACTGAGAAAGTGAAAAACAATCCGAAGCTTTCCGAAGAGCAGAAAAAGGAGCTGGAGGCAAAGCTTTCGGAGCTTAAACAGGAGCTTAAGGAAGCCAAGGATGAGAAGGAAATAAGCAAAGCACTTGGGAGAGCTGAAAAGAAGCTGGAGTATATCAAGGATAAATATTCTCCCGGTGAAGATTTGAAAAAGATAGTGGATGTTCTTTCAAAAAATAAGATGACAGAAGCCCTTGCGGATATGATAAAAAACGGCGATGAAAGGGCTTTCAAGGAAAACATAAAGGAAATGGCGGAAGCTTTAAGGAAGCTTTCGACGGTCGAAAAGCAGAAGCTTGCGGAAGAATTGACCAAGCTGGCACAGGAAATAAAGAATAATCCGGAGTTAAGCAAGGCATTTGCAGGGCTGGCAGAGAAGCTTGCCTCCGGCGAGCTTGGGGACATATCAAGTGAGCTTGGCGAATTGGATAAAAGCATTTCCGAGCTTATGGAGAATGAAAGCATAAGGAATGCAATATCCGAGCTTGCAAAAGAACTTGGAGCCGCAGACAGCGGAGGACATCAGGGTCAGGGTAATACAACCGGAGGCAATGGCCAGCAAGGCCAGGGCAATCAGCCCGGTGGAAGCGGTCAGGGATCCGGCCAGGGGAGCGGAGCCGGAAGCGGTACGGATATGGGCAATGAGAATCAAGCCCCCATACCCTCAGGCAGCTCAGGCATCAGTAAAAAGGACGGCTCAGTGAAAAAAGACGGGGAGTATGAGAAGATATTTACCCCGCAGACTATAGGGGGGGAAGGCACAACCTCCAACCTCAGCGGAAAGAAAGGTACAGGAGGCACTGTTGAACAGGTCATAACAGACAAGAGCCGGACGGTTCGGGGAACATCGGTGCCATATAATCAGATAATCGGCCAGTATAAGGAAAGAGCGATGGAAAGCATTAGTATATCAGACATACCACCGGGCATGAAGGATATGGTTAAAGAATATTTTACGTCACTGGAGGATTAGGAGGAGGCCGCCATATGGAAATAAACGAAAAGCAGATCAGGGAGATAATAGATACCGTTAATAAGGTTGAAGCCGAGATTGGAAAAACAATAATCGGGCAGAAGGATATAGTAAAGCAGGTATTGATTGCAATACTGGCAGGAGGGAATGTGCTTCTTGAAGGGGTTCCGGGACTTGGAAAAACCCAATTGGTAAAGACCCTGTCAAAGGTAATGGACCTGTCCTTTTCCAGGATACAGTTTACACCTGATTTGATGCCTGCTGATGTTATGGGTACCAACATAATAGTAAAGGATGACAGCGGTAACAGCCGTTTCGAGTTCCAAAAGGGGCCGGTTTTTGCCAACCTTGTGCTGGCTGATGAAATAAACAGGGCTACTCCCAAGACCCAGTCCGCACTTCTGGAGGCTATGCAGGAGCAGACGGTTACGGTGGGAAAGGTAACTTACAGCCTTCCCCAGCCTTTCCTGGTGCTGGCAACACAGAATCCCATAGAGATGGAAGGAACATATCCGCTTCCCGAAGCGCAGATGGACCGGTTTTTGTTCAAGCTGAGCGTTTTGTTCCCCAGTTTTGACGAACTGAAGGAAATTATGGATATCACAACTACCAATAAGGAAGTGGAGCTTCAGAAGGTCATAGACGGGGAGTCAATACTTTTGATGCGAAGGATTATTAGAGAAGTGCCGATAGCCAAGCCTGTGCAGGAATATGCCCTCAGGGTTGTATTGGGCACACATCCGGAAATCGAAGGGGCACCTGGAGGTGCAAAGAAGTATATTCGATTTGGTGCAAGCCCGAGAGCCGCCCAGGCAATAATTACCGCATCCAGGGCAAGGGCTCTCATGGAAGGCAGATACAATGTCTCCTTTGAAGATATTAAATATGTTGCGCACCCTTCTCTGAGGCACAGGTTCTTCCTGAACTTCGATGCCGTGGCTGACGGGATTACCACAGACGTATTGATTGACCGGCTTTTGGATGAAGTTACTACTTATTTATAGTTAATAATGTACTTCATTAATGTTGTGACCTTCAAGGCACATAACGGGATAGCGGGTGTTTGATTTGAGTGAACGGATCTTTGACGCAGAGTTTCTGAAAAAACTTGATACAATAGTAATAAACGTAAGAATGATGATGAATACAGGTTCGGGAGGCAACAGGAAGTCCCGCAGCAAGGGAAGTTCCGTAGAGTTTTCCGATTTCAGGGAATATTCCCTGGGGGACGATTTCCGGCGTATAGACTGGAATGCCTACGGCAGGTTCGACAGGCTTTTTGTCAAGCTTTTCATGGAAGAGCGGGAGGCAATGGTCAATATTTTTATTGACAGCAGCAGATCCATGTATTTCGGAGAACCAAAGAAGTCCCTGTCAGCCTTGAAGCTTTCAGGGACACTGGCTTACCTGGCATTGAACAATCTGGACAGAGTGTGCCTGAACAGTCTGGCAGGAACACTTGTCAGGCAGTCTTCAGTCTTGAGCGGCAGGGGGATGTTCCGGCACTGTGTGGATTTTCTGGAGGATATGCAATTTGGCGGTATCACCGATCTGAATTCCTGTATTAAGAAGAAGGAATTCAAGGGAAGCGGAGTCTCAATAGTCTTTTCTGATTTTTTCACCCCGGGAGGAATTGAGGATGCGGTAAAATACCTGTTATATAAAAAGCAGGATGTAATTCTGATTCATGTATTGTCACCTGAAGAACTGAACCCGGAAATAGAGGGGCAGATAAGGCTGCTGGACAGTGAAACCGGTGAAGCCAGGGATATATCAGTTACTCCGGCGATGCTTTTGCAATATGATAAAGAGCTGAATTTATTTATGAATAAAATCAGGGAATTTTGCAGCAGGATGGGAGCGGCCTATATACAGGTTTCTTCAGAAGAACCTATAGAGAAGATAGTTCTTGAGGAATTTACCAAAGCAGGTATTATTGGAGTGTGAACTTATGACGCTGTTTTCACCTTGGGCATTGTGGTTTTTATCCTTTATGCCCCTTGTAGTGTTTATGTATATATTGAAGCAGAAATTCGAAGAGAGGCAGATTTCGAGCATCTACCTTTGGCAGCAGGTACTGAAGGATATCGAAGTCAATACCCCCTGGCAGAAGCTTAAGAAAAACCTGCTACTCTTTTTACAGCTTATATCGATTCTTTTTTTGGTTTTTGCACTTTCCGATCCCTATCTGTATACCGGGGGAGGAATGCATTCCAACCTGGTAATTGTAATAGACAATACCGGAAGCATGAATGCAAGGTATGAAAATGGTACAAGACTGGCTAAAGCAAAGCAGCTGGCGGAAGAGATGATAAACCGTTCGGGGACAAAGGCCAATATAACCCTTTTGACGGTGGGCAGGAGCCCCGGGGTTGAAATTGGGAAGACAACAGATAAGGGAGAGGCAATAAGCAAGCTGAGGGATATTAATCCCGGCAATTTCTCAGGAAACATTAATGACAGTGTGAGTCTTGTAAGGGCTATGATCAAACAATATGAGGGCGGTGACAGCTATAAGGCTGTATTCTATACCGACAGTCCGGTGGATACTGAGGATTTGAATGCGGAGGTGGTGTCTCTTGCATCGGAGCTTGTGAATGTGAGCCTGGATTATATTTCATATTCCGATGAAAATGGAAGGCTGACGGTTCTGGTGCGCGCATCCAACAGGTCAAATACTTCCCTCGGAAGGGAAATATCACTTTATGGAAACGACAAGGTGCTGGATATAAAGAATGTTGAAATACCTGCAGGTGAGACAATATCGGTATATTTTGAGGAAATATCCGCCGATGCCTCATATATATGGGCGGAACTAACAGAGAAGGACGATCTGGTGGAAGACAACCAGGTATACTGCATCCTGGATTCCGCAAAACCAAAAAAGGCTTTATTGGTATCAGTGGGGAATGTTTTTATAGAAAAGGCTTTGTCCAATATAGAAGGGCTTGAGCTTTACAAGACAAATCCTGATGAGGATTCATACGAGGGCTATGACCTTTATATTTTTGATTCGGCTGGAATATCCCAGCTGCCGGAATCAGGCAGCGTTATGCTTATAAACCCTTCTCCGGGCAATGGAATTGTTGAAGCCGGAGCGGAGCTTGAAGGCGGAATTGCAGATATTGCAGCCCACCCTTTAACAAAATATATGGAGGATGCAAGCTTTGCCGTTTCAAAGTTCAGAAAAATGGAAGTGCCTTTCTGGGCTGATGTGCTGATAACCTTGGATGAAAATGCGGCTGTCATTTCAGGGGAGCACCGGGGCAGAAAAACGGCTGTAATAGGCTTCGACCTGCACGACAGCGACTTTGCTTTGACTACCGAGTATCCTATTTTTATGTATAATCTGGCTGCATACCTTGTCGGGATTGATTTAAAAGGAAAAACCACATATGTGTGCGGCGATGCAATAGATTTGAATCCGAATCCTGAGGCTGCGGAAGTTGTTGTAAAAACCCCGGAGGGTATAGGATATAAGCTGGAATTGACGTATCCCATGCTGCCTTTCGATAATACCGGACAGTACGGTGTATATGAACTGACACAAAGGATAGGTGAGACGGAAGTGGTTTCAAGCTTTGCCGTCAACTTTCCGGCAGAAACCGAGTCGGCAAGCGGCAAACCTGATGAAGTAGTTGCTCAAGAAGCTACTGAAGCAGGTAATACACCCGGAGGCACAAGGCTTCAGGAGTTGTTCCTGGGCTTGCTGCTGATGGCGGCAGCTATAGAATGGGTGGTGTATATACGTGGTTATTGATTTTGAAAGACCGCAGATACTTTTTTTAATTCCGATAGCCATATTTTTTGTATTGTACACTGCCCGCAAGCTGGGCAAGATGTACAAACTCAGAAGAAGGCTCATACTGTTCCTGAGAAACAGCGTGTTTGTGCTTTTGATACTTGCCCTGACGGGAGTCAATATCAAGTGGCTTGTGGATACAACCACCACAATATTCGTGGTGGATGCCTCGGACAGTATGAGGGAATACAGGACAACCGCAGAGGAGTTTGTCAGGAAAGCACTGGAGATGAAGGGTTCCAAGGACCAGTCCGGTGTTGTGGCTTTTGGGGATAACTCTCTCATAGAGAGCTTTGTATCCATAGATTCGGGTTTTAATAAAATTGAAACTGAGCCAGGAGGAATATACACAAATATAGAAAATGCCCTGACAACATCGGTGTCACTGCTGCCCCAGGACAGCAAAAAAAGAATAGTACTGATAACCGACGGGGAGGAAAATGAAGGGAACAGCGCAAATCTGGCTTCAAGCCTGATGGGCCAGGATATTGATTTCAAGGTATACAGGATAAACCGGGAAATCGGCAAAGAGGCTGCAGTGGAGAGTGTTACTGTGCCCAAAAGCCTGAGAGTAGGAGAAGAATTCAATATTATAGTGACTGTGGAAAGCACTGTTCAGACAGAGGCAAAGCTTACGCTTATCAGCGGAAAGGATAAGGCTGCTGAAGAGAGGGTAGCGCTGCAGAAGGGAAGCAACAGATTTGTATTCAGGGATACGGCAGAAACAGGAGGCTTCAAGAGCTATAAGGCGCTTCTGGAGCCGGATACCGATACGGAAAGCAGGAATAATGAGGCCTCAACCTTTACAAATGTCCTTGACAGACCCAGAATTTTGGTTGTTGAGGACATAGCCGGAGAGGCGGATGAGATGGTCAGGATGCTTGAAGCTACCGGAATGAACTACGTAAGGGTTAATGCTGCCAGTGTACCGGGAACCTTGGAGGGATTGTCTGCCTACAAGTCTGTAATAACCTGCAATGTATCCGCGGAAAACCTAAGCGACGGTTTTCTGAATTCCTTGGATTCCTATGTCAAAGATATGGGAGGAGGCTTTATTGCCGCCGGCGGGGAAAATTCCTTTGCTTTGGGAGGTTATTACAAAACACCCTTGGAAAAGGTGCTTCCGGTACATATGGAGCTAAAGGGCAAGAAGGAAATACCGGATATGTCCATTGTTCTTATAATTGACAAATCCGGAAGCATGACAGAAGGCCGGGGCGGAATAATGAAGCTTGATCTTGCCAAGGAAGCTGCGGCAAGGACTCTGGAGTCCTTAAGGCCTAATGATCAGATAGGGGTGCTGACCTTTGACGATACCAACTACTGGGTGGTTCCTACCCGCAAGGCGGATGATGCGGAAAAAATAAGGGATGACATAGGTACCATAAGGGCAGGAGGGGGAACAAGCATAATTCCTGCCTTGCAGGAAGGATATGATTCAATAAAGAAAACCAATACAAAAATAAAGCATATAATACTTCTCACAGACGGCCAGGCTGAGAGGACCGGATACATGGAACTCGTTGAGAAGCTTGCAGGGGACAATATTACGGTATCAACCGTAGCGGTAGGACAGGGCTCTGATGTCCAGCTTCTCCAGGATATAGCAAAGGGAGCCAACGGACGCTTCTATTATACTGATGAGTTTGCAAACATTCCGAGGATATTCGCCAAAGAGACCTTTATGGCTGCAAGGGCGTATCTTAATAACAGGGAATTTGTGCCTTCGATAACCAATGCTCATCCGGTGCTGGCAGGAGCAGCCGAGGAAGGACTGCCGGCACTTCTGGGCTATGTGGCAGCCAGTCCCAAGAGTGCCTCCCGGGTGGTGCTGGCAAGCGACCAGGAGGATCCGATACTCACAGTATGGCAGTATGGTCTGGGCAAGACCGCTGCATGGAACTCCGATATAAACGGAAGATGGAGCAGGAATTATGTGGGCTGGGAGAATAACATAAAGCTGTGGCAGAATCTTATCAACTGGACTATTGAAAAATACCGGGAGGATGATATAACTGTAGAGACTGAAGTGCAGGGAGGTAAGGGCATTATAACTCTTATCAACAAGGCGGATAAGGGTGATTTTGAGACTAAAGCCGCAATAGTGTCTCCTTCTCTTGAGAGCAGTGAGATCACTCTCTATCCTGTTGCACCGGGGCAGTACAGGGGGGACTTTGAAATAACCGAGACAGGAGCATATATTATCAAGGCGCTTCAACAGAAGGACGGGGAGACGATAAATGCTGCCAGTACAGGGATATCCGTGCAATACTCACCGGAATACAGAATACAGCCTGAGAGGGGCTATTTGGACATACTGATTAAGGAAGCGGGAGGAACCGTTATAAGCTCGCCTGAGGATGTTTACAAAGGTGAAATAAAGGATATATTCGGGACGGTTGATTTAACCCCCACGCTTCTTATACTTGCGCTTATACTGTATATGCTTGATATTGCCTTAAGAAGGCTGAACCTGCCCCTTGCAGCGATTGAAGAAAAGCTTTCGGCCGTAAAGGCAAAGCTGATGCCTCAGGTTAAAAGGACCGTAAAGGCAAAAGGGCAGCTTAACACTTTAGGGGAAGCAGCAAGAACTGTTGAAAGTAAAGTCCAGACACAGCCCAAGGCAGCTGAAAAGAAGGTTCAGGTGCCTCCGCAGGCTGAAGGAAAGCCGGAGACAAAGGCGAAAGAAGCAAAAAAGGAAAAAGTAAAGACAGAAAACCTGGATACATCCACACTGCTTAAAAAGAAAAAAAGAAGAGAACAATGAGGCACATAATGCAGAAGAGAAAAATAATGAATATAATCTATAATACATATTGACTTTGACATCGTGTCGTAGTTTATACTCCACTTGAGAAAGGAGGCAAGGAAATATGGAAGCTATGACGATTAGCCAAGTTTCAAAAAGCTATAGTATCTCTACAAGAATGTTACGTTATTATGAGCAAATAGGACTTATAGAAAGCTTTAGAAAAGAAGATTACGCCTACCGTATGTACAATAAAACTGCCCTTTCCCGGCTAAGTCAAATTTTGATATTGCGTAAACTGCGGATTCCTTTAAAGCAAATCCAAGAGATACTGCAGAAACCTGATGCTGTTACAGCTATAGAGGTTTTTCAACAAAATATAAGTGAACTGGATGATGAGATAGCAGCATTATCAACCATTAAAAGTATTCTCAGCCGTTTTGTTGATGAATTGCAGAAAGCGGCGGATATTCAAATTCATAGTT
>JAKJBT010000002.1 GCA_022706865.1 Bacillota bacterium | reverse complement strand
TGCCTGATGCCTCTTGGCAGTATGAGCGGCGTAGGCCCGGGAAGCAAAATTGAAGCTACGGGAGAAAGCCTCTTGGTGGGAGTATCAAATGATATGCTTGGCAGGGTTATTGACGGTTTGGGAAGAGTAATCGACGGAAAGGGCGCTATCAGCAACTGTACTATGTATCCTGTAGAAAACACCCCTCCTAATCCCCTGACAAGAAAAAGGATAAAAGAAATATTGCCTGTAGGAATAAGGGCAATAGACGGACTTCTTACCATAGGAAAAGGGCAGAGAATAGGGATTTTTGCAGGCAGCGGAGTCGGCAAGAGTACATTGATGGGAATGATAGCCAGAAATACAAAGGCTGATATAAATGTTATAGGCCTTATAGGAGAACGAGGCAGGGAAGTCAGGGAATTCATAGAAAATGATCTTCAGGAAGAGGGGCTTTCACGTTCGGTAGTGGTTGTTGCTACATCAGACCAGCCTGCGCTTATAAGGCTGAAAGCCGCACAGCTGGCTACTTCTGTTGCCGAGTATTTCAGGGATCAAGGCAAAGATGTGATGTTAATGATGGATTCATTAACACGTTTTGCCATGGCTCAAAGAGAAGTAGGGCTTGCGGTAGGTGAACCGCCGGTTACAAGAGGCTATACTCCTTCGGTGTTTTCAGTAATGCCGAGGCTGTTGGAAAGATCAGGGACATCAGACAAAGGAAGTATTACAGGGCTGTATACCGTTCTGGTAGACGGCGATGACATGAACGAGCCGATTACGGATACGGTAAGAAGCATATTGGACGGACATATAGTTCTCTCAAGAAGCCTTGCAAATAAGAACCACTATCCTGCAATTGAAGTACTGGCAAGTGTCAGCAGGGTAATGCCCAATATAGTTGATGATGAGCACAAGAACAATTCAAATGAATTCAAGAACATCATGTCTGTGTATAAAGACGCGGAAGACCTGATAAACATCGGCGCATATATAAAAGGAAGCAGCAGCAGTATAGACAGGTCAATAGAAAAAATAGAAGCAATTGAGAGATTCCTTAAACAAAGCGTTGATGAAAAGGCAGAAATGGATGAGATATTAAACGAAATGAGAATTATAGTGTCGTAGGAGAAGCATATGGCTGTATATAAGTTCAAGCTGCAGAAGCTCTTGGATTACAAAATAAAAATCGAAGATGAGAAAAAAAACAAGCTGGGCGCTGCTATTAAGAGGCTTGAAAAGGAAAAACGCAGGATGGCGGAGCTGAAAAGGAAATTCAGTGAAATGCAAGATTTGTTTCAGGAAAAAACTTCTCAAGGATTGGCAGTAAATGAGCTAAAGATATTGGCGAATTATATCGATTATTATAAAAGGGGAATAAAAGAACAAAGAGTCAGGATTAGAATGGCTGAGGATTATCTTTCTATCTGCAGAGAAGAATTTTTGGCCGCTACCAAAGAAAGAAAGATGATGGAAAAGCTTAAAGAAATGGATTACAGCAAGTATTTGTATGAAGAACAAAAAAAGGAAGAAAAGCTTGTAGACGACCTGGTTTCTTTTAAAGGAAGCAACAAATCTTAGGGGGAAAGGCTAATGAATCAACCATCAAACAACAATGAAAAAAAACCTGCCGCAGAAAAAAGTAAAAAGGCTGATTCAAAACGCAGCAAAGTAAAAGATAGGAAGGCCAATACACTGCTTCTTATTATTATATTAATATTTTTGACTGCCATAGTGGCATTTGGAGCCATATTCATGTTTGATTTTGCAGGGCTCAGGGCAGAAACTTCCATGTGGATAAGTAATCTTCCGGTTGTGGGTAAGCTGATGCAGCCCGTAATAGAAAAAAAGAATCCTGAGCAGATTGAAAGAGAGGCAATAGAAAGAGAAAAGGCAAACAATGCCATAAAGCAGAAAGAGTTGAATGAACTGGAGAAAGAGCTTTTGAGCCGCGAAAAGGAAATCGAAGTAAGGGAAAAAGCATTAACCGATAAGGAAATGGAAATAAGCAAATTACAAGAGCAGTTAAGTGAAAAGCTTCGGAGCATTCAAGAACAGGTACAGTATCTGGAAAAAGTAGATAACCAAAAAGCCATGCAGATAATAATGAATATGAATGACAAAGCTACTGCAGTACAGATTCTCAGAAATATGAAAAAGGAGAAGGCTGCCGCTATCCTGGGGCTTATGGACCCTCTGCAGGCAGCACAGATACTTGAGGATCTTGCAGATTGAAAGGAGGTGAGATAGTGACGTTCAGCATTGGACAAATGCCCACTGTTAATGTCAGCAAACCGGATAACAGCAGCAATGCAGCATTTTTCCAAGGCAGGCCTGAGAATGAGTTCAGCAGCTTCAGTGCAATTTTAAGGGATACATTAAAATCAAGAGGAAGAAATGATATCAAAACAGCCGCAGCGGAAGATATAAAGACGGAACTTGTCAGCAAAGCGGAAATCAAGCTTATGATTAACAACAGCAAGGATCCGGAACCTGTATATGTGGAGGATGAGAAGCCGGCAGCTGAAAAGGATGTAAATGTCGAGGTTGTAATTGCTGAAGATGTAACCGATAAGGATGCAATTGTAAAGGAACTGCTGAAGAAGCTTGAAAAACTGAATAGCATGAAGGATGGAGATGACAGCGGCGGAGAAAAGCAGGCAATGCTTGAAGAAATTAAAGAATTGCTTCAGGAGCTTATGGAAATCCGGACTGAAATTTCCGGAGAGGAAGCTGCAGTTATCTGTGCAATGATGTCAGAGTTTGAGAATGTTCCTGAAAAGCTACGGGATGAAATAATAACGGTTTTTGAAAAGCCTGTCGTAATGAAAAATGACATCATTCCGACAGAAGGATTTACTGCAGAAAAAAATCCGGAGAAAGACGCTGCGGCAAAAATAGTGGATGCAAAGGATAACCTTGGAGATGAGAGCCAAAAGCCGGAGGCAAAACCCGTATCCTTTAGCAAACCTTCGGTTCCGGAATCAAAAGATAACGAATCGGAAACAGCTGCAAAGGAAGAAAATATAAAAGCAGCCATAGATGTCAAGATTGAGAAGGTGACTGCAGAAGATAATCCGGAAAAAGGCCAGGAAAAGGGTAAAAGCAGCAGCAGCAAGGAAGCAGCAGAAGAAACACATGATACGGTTAAAATACCCCATAATAAGCCGGATGTGGAAGGGCCTGCTGTAAGACAGGAACAAAATGTTGTATTCGACAAAATCGAGACAATTAAAAATCAGACTGAAATACCAAAAGCACAACCTGTGGGCAAGATTGAAATCATCAACCAAATAGTAAAAAAGGCTGAAGTAATACTTACCGGGGCACAGTCAGAAATGAGAATGCAGCTGGAACCTGAAAACCTTGGAAAACTGACATTAAGTATTTCTGTGGAACGAGGTCTGATTACAGCAAAGTTTACAGCGGAAAGCTACGAGGTCAAGCAAACCATTGAGTCTAACTTTAATGAGCTTAGGGACATGCTTCAGGATAAAGGATTGAACATACAGAACTTAAGTGTTTCAGTCGGCCATGAAAGCAAGGAATTTAACTTCAGTAATAATCATGAGACGTGGAGGGACAAGCTTAAGGCAGGAAGCAAAAATATGAGGCATGACACATATGGCGGATATCAGAATGAGATCGGGACAGAATCAGCAATCAACCCCTACAGTATCCATTCAGGTAGATTTGATCAAAGAGTATAGGAGGTGAGAAAATGGCAATAAGCGGAATAAGCGGCCAGTACACTGTATATGATCCTGACAAACCGAAGGAATACAACAGCAACCTTGACAAGGATGCGTTCCTGAAAATACTTGTAACACAGCTAAAATACCAGAACCCCCTTGAACCAAATAAGGATAACGAGTTCATAGGACAAATGGCACAATTCAGTGCATTGGAGCAATCACAAAATTCCAACAAGGCAATAAGGATGAATTCAGCCAACAATATGGTTAACAAGCTGGTTAAAGCCAGATACAAAGCTGAAGATTCCACAGAGACAAAAGAATTGATAGGCCTGGTAGAAAAGGTAATGGTAAAGGGCAGCGAAATATACCTTACAATTGACGCACTAGGTACGAAGTACGATGTCAAGTTTGATGATGTCAGGGAAGTTACTGAGCTTGAGAACTCTGTAGAGCAAATATACCTGATGAATCAAACAATGAGGAGTACTACAGCCTTCAATCTGATAGGAAAGAATGTCAAAGGCATATATGAAGAGGTTGAAAAAATTGACGGTACAGAAAGAATCAAAACAGTAGATATCGAAGGTATTGTTGAGAAGGTTCGAAGGGACGGCACATCAATATATTTGACTGTAAACGGAAAAGAAATGTACCTTGAGGATGTGACAGAAGTTAACTAAGCCTTTGAAGAGGTGAAACAAATGAGTGTAATATATAATAACAAACCCATAATCCCCATAGGTAAACCGGTTCAAACCCCAAAGCCTGCAGTTAACAAGCCGGCAGATAAAGGTACAAGCTTCGACGCTGTATTGCAGCAGGAATTATCGAGACAATCGGAAGTGAAATTCTCGAAGCATGCGGCAGAAAGACTGCAGATGAGGAACATACATCTTACAAAGGATGATTTGAACAAACTGAACGAAGCAGTGAACAAGGCAGCAGAGAAGGGTGTAAAGGAAACACTGATAATAATGGGCAATGCAGCTTTCATAGCAAATGTAAAGAATAAGATGATAATTACAGCTGCTGCTGAAGAAAACCTGAAGAACAACGTATTCACAAATATCGACGGTGCAGTAATAATATAAGCCGGACCTTTTTAAGGAGGCTTAGCCTTTCGGAACGACAGAAGAAAGGCATACTAATAATTAAGGAGGTCATTTATTATGATGAGATCCATGTTTTCCGGCGTATCGGGACTCAGGGCACACCAGCTCAAGATGGATACGATCGGCAACAACATAGCAAACGTAAATACAGTAGGATATAAATCACAGAGGGCAACCTTCCAGGAGGTTTTCAACCAGACATTAAGGGGAGCAGGCTCCCCGCAAGCAGGCAAAGGAGGCACAAATCCTCAGCAGGTTGGTCTCGGAATATCCCTTTCCTCAATTGACACCTTCCATATAAGAGGTGCGGTACAGAGGACGGACAACTTGACAGACCTGGCAATAAACGGAGACGGATTTTTTATACTTTCAAATTCAGCGGATGGATTGAGCAGGTCCTATACAAGAGCGGGAAACTTCTCACTGGATGACGACGGCAACCTGGTTGCCGCAAACGGATACAGAGTACTGGGCTACATGGTGGACCCGGATACGAATGTCCTGAAGAGCCAGCTGGAAGGGATAAAGATATCAAAGTCAGAAATGGTGGCGGCAAAGAAAACTTCATATGCTAATTTTGAAGGAAACCTTGACAACAGCATAGAGAAATTAACAGCAACAACAGTACCGACTTTTGGCGGCGGTACAATAACCATACCTTCCGGAACCAAGTACTGGGAGACCACCACAACAGTTTATGACAGCCTGGGCGGGAAGCATACCCTTAAATACACATTTGTCAGGGGGCTTGACGAAAATGGTACTATAGATGCAGCTGAAGATAGTGACTGGTGTGTATTTATATATGATCAGGATGCAAAAGCATACTACAGAAGTTCAGGCACAGGCAAAACATCAATGGATACAACGACTACAACAGGGGTTGATGCCGTACAGGATTTCGCTTTTCATCTGAAATTTGGTCCGGATGGATTATTGAGTACAACAGACAGCGAAAATGGAGGCAAAGTGAAGCTGACTGTTCCAGGCAAAAATGGTTCAGGCGATATTGCAGGAATAGATATTGATTTCACCAAGCTTACCCAATTCGCCAATGAATCCAATGCGGCTGTAACCAGTTCCGACGGATACCCGCAGGGCTCCTTGGACACCTTCAGCATAGGTCCTACGGGAGAGATAAACGGAATATTCACAAACGGCATGAGCAAAATAATCGGGCAGATTGCACTGGCGGTGTTCAAGAATCCGGCAGGCCTTGAGAAGACAGCGGAGAACATGTTCCAGGTAACACCCAACTCAGGAGATCCTATTATAGGGCTTCCCGGCTCCAGCGGACTTGGTTCACTTAACTCAGGCACCCTGGAAATGTCGAATGTAGATATATCCAATGAATTTGCCGAGATGATCAGCACTCAAAGAGGCTTCCAGGCTAATTCAAGAATAATAACAACCTCGGATGAAATGCTGCAGGAACTTGTTAACTTGAAGAGATAGTTTTAATTGCAAATCCCTGGGCCTTGTGCCCGGGGATTTGTAAAATATTGAAAGGACGCGGTCTTATGATAAAGGTTACAAGACTCAATGGAATTGTTTATTATTTGAATTGCGAACACATTGAAACAATAGAAAACACCCCTGATACTGTTATTACCTTAAGGGACGGTAAAAAATTGTTGGTTTCTGAAACTCCGGAGGAAATAATTGAAAAAATTATCGAATATAAAAAGAGGATTTTTGACCTTTCATCGCTAATTAATAAAGATAACTTCTAAAGTGAGGTGCAAATAATTGGATTTCTCGTCAGTTATTGGGTTAATTTCGGGAATTGTTGTAATAGCAATAACTATCTTTATTAGTGGAGATTTGATGGGTTATATTGACATACCATCAATCATATGTACATTTGGAGGCACTTTAGCAATGACAGTTATGGCATTTCCCGCAAATAAGCTCAAAGAGGGGTTTAGTGCCCTAAAGCACGTTTTCTTTTACTCGGAGACCAACGCCGAGTATGTGATAAAATCAATAATTGACTTGGCGAATACTGCACGGAAAGAAGGCCTGCTTGCTTTGGAGGAGGCTGCACAACAGCTTAAAGATGATTTCCTGCAGAAGGGAATATTGCTGATAGTAGACGGCACTGATCCGGAGCTGGTTAGAAACATATTGGAAACAGAGCTTAATTTTATTGAGGAGAGGCATAAGAGCAGCCAAGGAGTTTATGAATTTATGGCTGCTATAGGACCCGGTTTTGGTATGCTCGGAACTCTCATAGGACTTATAAACATGCTGGCAAACCTTTCAGATCCGTCAACAGTAGGCCCGAATATGGCTGTCGCGATAGTAACTACATTTTACGGTTCAATTATCGCAAATGTATTTTGTAATCCTGTAATCAATAAATTAAAAATAAGAAGCTCTCAGGAATCTCTTATGAAAGAAGTTATGCTTGAGGGTATGCTTTCGATACAAGCGGGTGAAAATCCAAGAATAATAGAAGAAAAGCTGAAGGCTTTCATGTCGCCGAAGCTTAGGAATATGCTTAACACTACAAAGGAACCTAAAGAAGGAGAGGAATAGTTATGGCTAGGAAGAGGCCTGTGGATGAGCCTCCGGCAGGAGCACCCGCATGGATGTCTACTTACGGGGATATGGTAACCCTTCTTTTGTGCTTTTTTGTATTATTATTTTCTTTTGCAACCCTGGATGTACAGAAGTTTGAGGCTATAGCACAATCCATGAGCGGCTCACTCGGTGTTTTGGATTCAGGAATGACCTTGAGTATGGAACCCCTTGTAAATTCCTTTCCGGCTGATTCTCCCACGGAAGAAACGGAAGAATTCCAGAAACTGTATGAAGAGATGAGTGAGTATATAAAAGAAAACAATCTGGAAGCGAGTATTACTCTGCGCCTGGATGAACGGGGGCTTCTGGTCAGGTTTATGGATGATGTTCTTTTCGACTCGGGCAAGGCGGACTTAACACCCAGCGCAAGGGATATTATCAATAAAGTGGCTGAGATAATCAGGCAGAACGACAAAAATATCAGAGTTGAAGGACATACGGACAATGTACCGATAAATACCTTCAGGTTTCCGTCAAATTGGGAGCTTTCAACTACCAGGGCGGTTAATGTGGTCAAATATCTTATAGAGGAAAATGGGATTAATGCATATAGGTTGTCTGCATCCGGTTATTCGGATCAGCATCCTGTTGCTGACAATAATACGGCGGAAGGTCGGCAAAAAAACAGAAGAGTCGACATGGTAATACTCAGAGACGATATTAAGGATTTCAATCCATAATTCTTGGGAGGGAGACGGAATGAAGCGAAATATTATCCTAATAGCGGCTATTGTGCTTTTACTTTTGGTTATAGTATCAGGTATAATAATATATATGCTTTTAAATACACCAAAAGAAGCAAAAGAGGAACCTATAAAAATCGACAAGAATGTAATGATGATTTCATTAGGCAATTCCTTTGTAAATAATGTCAAAGACAGCAAAAAAATATGCAAATTGACATTTAAAGTGGAAATCGACAAAGAGGTTGCCGAATTGGTTGCTTACAGGGAGTCAGAAATCAGGGACAGAATAAATGCACTTGTAAGGTCCAAGACCGAAGCGGATCTGGAAGGAAAAGAAGGGCAGGAAAAGCTTCAAAAGGAAATTGTTGAAATCATACAAAAGATCATTAATTCAAAGAAAATAAAAAATGTATATTTTGACGAGTTCATAGTGCAGTAGAGAAGGAGGTGGCTTTGTGTCCGAGGTTCTTTCGCAGAATGAAATAGATGCGCTTCTTAGTGCGCTGAATTCAGGAGAAATAGATGTTCAAGAGATAAAAGAAGAAAAAGAAGAAAGAAAAGTCAGGGACTATAATTTCAAGATACCGAACAAGTTTGCAAAGGACCACACAAGAACTCTCCAAATCATGCACGAAAATTTTTCAAGACTGTTGCAGACATATCTCTCAGGGTATCTTAGGGCATTAGTTCAAGTCGAAGTTCTTTCGGTTGACCAGCTGACATATAATGAATTCACCAACTCTATGCCTAATCCGTCAGTGCTTGGTATTGTAGAGTTTGCCCCTCTAAGCGGGTCAATAATAGTTGAAATGACACCGGCGATATCATTTGCCATGATAGAGAGGATTCTTGGAGGTACAGGTAATGCCTTCGAAAGAGTAAGAGGTTTTACCGAAATAGAGCTAAGCCTCCTGGAAAGAATAATTACTCAGATTATCAACTTTTTTAAAGACCCATGGAAAAATGTAATAGAATTGAGGCCAAGACTTAAGAAAATAGAGACAAACCCGCAATTTACCCAGATACTGTCACCTAATGAGACTGTTGCGCTTATAACATTAAATACCAAGGTCGGAAATATTGAAGGAACGATTCATATTTGTATTCCGCACCTGGTTATTGAACCGGTAATTCCCAAATTAAGCACCAAATTCTGGTTCTCAGGCATTCACAAGGAAATGACAGGCAGTGATTTGAAGATAATCGAAAAGAAAATTCAGAGCACCCTGCTTCCCATAAGAGTTGTACTGGGGGACAGCGAGATTACTGTAAGAGACTTCCTGGGGCTTGGAGTGGGCGATGTGATACAGCTTAATACATCAGTACATGATGATTTGAAGATATATGTAGGCAATCTGAAAAAATTCAGCGGCAAGCCCGGATTGAAGAAGAACAAGGTATCAGTAAAGATTACAAGAATAGAAAAGAAAGGAGATGATTACGATGAGTGAGATGCTGTCACAGGAAGAAATAGACGCCCTGCTTAAGGGAGATAGCGCAACAGCGCCTCAAGATAATTCATCTTCTCAAGCCGGTTATGATAATGTTCTTACAACAGAAGAAATAGATGCTCTGGGTGAGATAGGAAATATCAGCATGGGTACTTCGGCTACGACGTTGTTTACTCTCCTGAACAACAAGGTAAGCATAACAACGCCAAAAGTATCGGTTGTTACATGGGATGAGCTATCAAAACAATATACGTCTCCGTATGTTGCAGTGCAGGTTCAATATAAAGAGGGTCTTCAAGGGTCTAATTTGCTTATATTAAAAGAGGATGACGTAAAAGTAATCACAGATTTGATGATGGGAGGTACGGGGGAGAACACACCCGGCTCGGTAGGCGACCTTCAACTTAGCGCCATAGGGGAAGCCATGAATCAAATGATTGGATCATCCTCAACTTCCTTATCTGCAATGTTCAATAAGAGAATAGATATTTTCCCTCCCCATGCATTTTTATTATACTTTCAGAACTTCAGCGAGCTGGAGCAATTCAAATCAGACGAAAAAGTGGTCAGAATTGCTTTTAAGATGGAAGTTGGAGATGTAATAGACAGTGAAATAATGCAGCTTTTACCGATAGATTTTGCAAAAGAGCTTGTAAAAAGCCTTATGGACAATATTTCAGCTGAGCCTGAACCAATATTCACAGGCAAAATCGAAGAGCCTCAAGTGAAGCGGCCGGCCGTTAATGATTCTGTCAGTCAGCCAAAGAAGCCGGAAAGCAATAATATACTCAGCAACGGGTATGAAGAAAGGCAGGACCACGAGCCTGCTATAAGAAGAGAGGAACGTAAAGTGGTCAATGTTCAGCCAGTACAGTACCAAACCTTTGATGTCGAACAATTGAGTGCCGAAAAAGAAAGCATAGAGCTTATAATGGATGTTCCGCTTGAAATCACAGTTGAGCTGGGGCGGACCAAAAAATTGATAAGAGATATTCTTGAGTTCAGCCCGGGTACAATTCTTGAGCTGGACAAGCTTGCAGGAGAACCGGTGGATATATTGGTAAACGGCAAATACATTGCCAAGGGCGAAGTAGTAGTAATTGATGAAAGCTTTGGTGTCAGAATCACTGATATTGTGAGTGCATCGAAGCGTCTTAGCAAAATTCAATAGTCAATATTTTAACATATACAAGGAGGAAGTAATTAAATGGCTAACGGTATACTGATTGTTGACGACGCGGCTTTCATGAGAATGATGATTAAAGATGTATTGTCAAAAAACGGCTTTGAAATCAGCGGTGAGGCTGAAAACGGCGCAAAAGCTATAGAAAAGTTCAAAGAGACCAATCCGGATTTGGTTATAATGGATATTACTATGCCTGAAGTTGATGGAATACAAGCCGTAAAAGAAATCAAAAAAATAAATAATGCTGCCAAGGTTATAATGTGTTCCGCCATGGGACAGCAGGCTATGGTCATAGAAGCAATACAAGCAGGAGCAAAAGATTTTATAGTCAAGCCCTTCCAGGCAGAAAGGATTATTGAGGCAGTAAAGAAGGTATTGGGATAAGAAGGAGCAGGTTTGTATGAATACAGGCAGTGCAATATATGGAATTCTATATTTCCTATTCATGTCAGCTGTTATTCTGGCTGCCGCTTATTATGTTACAAGATTTTTGTCAAAAAGAAGCATCAAGAATGCCGGAAATAAGAACCTTAAGATATTGGAAGCAGCACCTCTTGGCTTTGACAAAAGTATTTTACTGGTTAAAGCAGGAGAACAATATCTTCTGCTGGGAAGCACACAGAAGAGCATAACCCTGCTTTCGGAGTTAGACCCGGAAAAACTTTCAATTGCAGATGATGAAAGTTTTGAAGCGTATTTGAACAGCTTTCAGGAAGAAAACAAAACCGGGATGAACTCAATAAAAAATAATCTAAATAAGCTGAAATCAATTGTTAGAGGTAACAGAACAGATGTATAAGAAAAACGGTATTATAAAAATTATATTGATTTTGGTATTGATATTATTAATGGGAATTATTGATGTTTGGTGCGAACCTCTGCCGATACCCAAAATAGGACTTGATATAGAGACTGCCGAAAATCCTCAGGACGTGGCACTGAGCATGCAGATACTTTTTATACTTACTATTATTTCCCTTGCACCGTCAATACTGATTATGCTTACCTCTTTTACCAGGATAATAATTGTACTTTCATTTACAAGAAATGCCCTGGGTACACAGCAGATGCCTCCCAATCAGGTGCTTATAGGACTGGCACTATTTCTGACCTTCTTTATAATGTCACCGGTAATAACAGAAATCAATGAAAATGCATTCACACCGTTCACAAACGGAGAGATCACACAAGAGGCTGCAATTGAAAAAGCTGCAGAACCTATACGCAATTTTATGTTTAAGTATACAAGAGAAAAGGATCTTGCATTATTCCTGAATCTGAGCCAAGTGAAACAACCCTTGGCCATGATTGATATACCAACCTCTGCGCTTATACCGGCCTTTATTATAAGCGAGCTTAAAACAGCCTTTGAGATTGGTTTTTTCTTATATATACCTTTTTTAATGATAGATATGATTGTATCAAGTACACTTATGTCAATGGGTATGATGATGCTGCCGCCAATTATGATTTCAATGCCTTTTAAGATATTACTCTTTGTTTTGGTTGACGGCTGGAATCTGATTGTAAGATCTCTGATTATGGGATTTAATTAGTTGAGGTGTAGTCTATGGATCAAAGAATAGTAATTGATGTTGCACAGGAAGCAATAAAGTCTGTATTGCTGGTTTCAGCGCCAATACTGGGATTGGGGCTTCTGGTCGGCCTAATTGTGAGCATAGTGCAGGCAACAACACAGATACAAGAGCCTACTTTATCATTTATACCGAAGATAATAGCTGTTTCCTTGACTATGCTGGTCTTTGGCCCATGGATGATGAACATAATGTATGAGTTTACAGTAAGGCTGTTCGAGAATATACCCTCTTATATTAAATGATTATGGATAGTATTAGTGTTATTCTGGTTGATAGATTCCTGGTACTGCTGCTGGTATTTATAAGAATGATCTCTCTTTTCGTAATAACACCGGTATTTGGAAGGAGAGAGATGCCGGCATATTTGAAAATTGGACTTGCATTTTTCTGTTCTTACATAATGGTTCCTTTGCTGGGAGATGTCAGTATAGAATATTCCAACCTATTCAGCTTTGCAGCAATTGCAGCCAAGGAATTTCTGGTGGGGATTATTATTGGATTTGTAAGTTTTATGGTTTTTTCAGCCCTTTATCTGGCAGGACAGATAATTGACATGCAGGTTGGCTTCGGAATGGTGAATGTTCTTGATCCGACTACGAATACTCAGATTCCTTTGATAGGAAACTTTATATATATTCTGACCACAATACTTTTTCTTGCAATTGACGGGCATCATGTACTTCTGGCTGCATTGTACAAGAGCTATAGTATTTTGCCTATTGACGGTTTTGCTTTTACCGAAGCTATGACAAATAATATTGCTGCTATTTTTGCTGAGGTATTCCTTATAGGATTCAAAATAAGCATTCCGGTATTGGCTGCTACTCTGATTGCCGAGGTTGCCCTTGGGATACTCTCAAGAACTGTTCCTCAGATGAATGTATTCATCGTAGGACTTCCCTTGAGAATTGGTATAGGCCTTATTACACTTTACATAATGATTCCTGTGTTTTTACAGATAATTACTGTTGCCTTTGACAGGATGTATGGCTATGTCTACTTGATAATAAGGAGTATGGCTAAGGGATGAGAGATTATGCTTATTTTAAGATAAATCTTCAGCTGTTCGGAGAAAAGACCGAACCCGCAACCCCAAAGAGAAGGTATGAGCTGCGGCAGAAGGGCCAGATTCCAAGGAGCAGGGAGTTGGTGACAGCAGTAGTACTGCTGATTTCATTCTGGAGCTTAAGGCTTCTTTCTGAATATATATTTGGTGATTTGATATTTGCAGTAAGGAATTTCCTGAGTTTTCCCAAGGATATTGATTCCAGGTTTACCACTAATGAAATTATGCGTATATTTCTGCAGAACCTGTTAATATTTGCAAAGATTCTTGCACCAATACTGCTGATTATTGCTCTTTGCGTAATTATAGTGAACTATCTGCAGATTGGCTCTGTATTTACTGCGAGGCCCTTAATGCCGAATATAAATAAAATTAACCCCATTGAAGGCTTCAAAAGGCTGTTTTCAAAAAACGCTTTTGTGGAATTACTGAAATCTATTTTTAAAATCGGAATAATTGGATTCATTATTTATGACTATCTCGTTGATAATTACAAAGTAATTCCTGAATTGCTGAATATGAATGTTGAAAGTACAATGGTATTCATCGGGGATACAATTATCAGTGCTGGTATTAGGGCTGCTGTGGTGCTTCTTATCCTCTCAATTTTTGACTATGCTTTTCAGAGATGGAGTTTTGAACGAGATATAAGAATGACAAAACAGGAGATAAAAGACGAATACAAGCTTACTGAGGGCAATCCTCAGATAAAATCAAAGATTAAAGAAAAGCAAAGGCAGCTTTCTCTGAGAAGAATGATGGCAGAAGTTCCATCCGCTGATGTAATAATAACAAACCCTACACATTTTGCTGTTGCTGTCAAATACGAGGAGGCTGTTGCAGATGCCCCGCTGGTAATAGCAAAGGGAAAGGACCTTATTGCTGAAAAAATCAAGGATACGGCAAAACAGAACAATGTACCGATAGTAGAAAACAAACCTCTTGCTCAAGCCTTATATAAAAGCGTAGAAATAGGCTCACAGATACCCAGTGAATTGTACAAGGCAGTGGCAGAGGTACTGGCATATGTATACAGTTTGAAAGACAAATAGAAGGAGACCTCTATATGGGCAGATATAGTGATGTAATAGCAGTTTTAATTGTAGCTTTAATAATTCTTATAGTAATACCGGTTCCTACTATTTTGATTGATATACTGCTTACATTGAATATTTCATTGTCACTGGTTATTTTCCTGTTATCCATGTATATAAAGGATTCACTGCAATTTTCGGTTTTTCCGACAATACTTCTGATTACGACGCTGTTCCGATTGTGTTTGAATTTCTCCACAACCAGGCTGATACTGGGGGAGGGATATGCAGGGGAAGTGGTAAATGCCTTTGGCAACTTTGTAACAGGCAGTAATCCTATAGTTGGTTTTATAATGTTTCTTATTCTTGTTATAGTACAATACGTAGTTATTACAAAAGGTGCAGAGAGGGTTTCAGAGGTTTCAGCAAGATTCACGCTGGATGCAATGCCGGGCAAGCAGATGGCCATAGACGCAGACTTGAATTCAGGCCTGATAAATGAAATGGAAGCCAAGGAAAGAAGAAAGGCAATACAGCAGGAAGCTGACTTTTATGGAGCTATGGACGGAGCCAGCAAGTTTGTAAAGGGTGACGCCATAGCAGGCATAATAATTACTGTAATAAATATTATCGGCGGTTTTGCAATCGGTATGCTGCAAATGGACCTGGAATTTACCGAATCCCTTTCAAAGTTTACAAATCTGACTATTGGGGATGGTTTGGTTACACAGATTCCGGCACTGCTTGTTTCAATTGCGGCAGGCATGGTTGTAACAAGGGCGGCTTCAAATTCAGACCTGGGAACAGATATCATAATACAGCTTTTATCAGAACCAAAAGTACTATATATCGCATCAGGGGCATTGTTTATACTGGCATTCACCGGATTGCCTCCTGTACCGAATATTATACTGGCATGTTTACTGGCGTTTTTGGGATACACGCTTAGAAGGACTATAAAAGCGGCACAGAAAGAAGAGGAAATCAAAGCACAGGATGTTGAAGTGGAAGAAATCAGAAAACCTGAGAATGTTATGTCGCTGCTTCAGGTGGATCCGATAGAACTTGAGTTCGGATACGGGATTATACCCTTGGCGGATGTTAACCAGGGCGGTGACCTGCTTGACAGGGTTGTAATGATAAGAAGACAGTGTGCACTTGACTTGGGCTTGATAGTACCGGTCATTAGGCTTAGAGACAACATACAGCTTAAACCCAATGATTATGTAATAAAAATAAAAGGAATAGAAGTAGCAAGCGGAGAACTGATGTTCGACAATTATCTGGCAATGAACCCCGGCACTGCTGATGGTGAATTGGATGGAATAAAGACCACGGAACCGGCTTTTGGACTGCCGGCGGTATGGATTAGTGAAAACCAGAAGGAGAGGGCAGAGATGATGGGATATACAGTGGTGGACCCGCCTTCTGTAATTGCCACACATCTTACAGAAATCATAAAGAATCATGCACATGAACTATTAGGCAGACAGGATGTTCAAAGAATTATTGATAATGTGAAGGAAAACTATCCGGCACTGGTGGAGGATGTTATTCCCAAGCAGCTTAGCATCGGCGACATTCAGAAGGTTCTTGCCAACCTGCTGAAGGAAGGCGTATCCATAAGGGATATGGTTACCATTATGGAGACCCTTGCAGATTATGCACCTATGACAAAAGACACCGACATGCTTACCGAATATGTAAGGCAGTCGATGAGAAGAAACATTACCAAGCGATTTATTGTTGATATGCAGGCCAAGGTAATAACCTTGGATGCGACTCTTGAACAAACCATAATGGATTCAGTGCAGCAGACAGAATACGGTTCATATCTGAACCTTGAACCAAATGCAGCACAGCGGATAATAAATAATCTTCTTAAAGAGATGCAGAAGCTGGCATCAATGGGAGAACAACCTATAATACTGGCTTCGCCTATTGTAAGGCTATACTTCAAGCGACTGACCGAGCAGGTTGCTCCGGGGCTTGTAGTGCTGTCATATAATGAACTGGATCCATTGGTTGAGATACAATCCGTAGGGGTGGTGAGTATATAATGAAAGTAAAAAGATATGTTGGAGAAACAGCCCAGGAAGCAATGCAGAAAGTAAAATCAGACTTGGGAAGAGACGCAATAATATTAAATACAAGAAAGATCAGGAAAAAAGGTCTGGCAGGTTTCTTTTCAAAGCCCCTTATTGAAGTAGTTGCAACAATAGATAATGACATCTCCTCAGGGGTCAGGACAAATAATGCCAAGAATGAGCATAACATTGAAACAAATGAATTTATAAAAGAGCTTAATGAGAATTTGCAGGCCCAGAAGGGTTCATTAAGGGAGAATCCCAAGAAGCATACTCATGCAGATGATAAAGAGCTTATACTATAATGCCCCCAATTGTCAAGACAAATTTTTTAGTTTGCTAAGTTAGGTTCTCCCTTCCTAAAATTTCTATATATTGAAATTAATGCACTGCTGTAGGGGGTGTCAAGGGCGAGCGGTTTTTGCTCGTTCATCGTAGGCGTAGCCGAAGACCCTTGACAGCCATTGCGAATCCATCCTGTTGTTCCCCGGTCTGTTGTGACAAACCGGCTGCCATCCGGCGAGGACGGGGATTGGGGTAGGGCCCCAAGGTCTTATACTGCTTCAGGAAGCAGCTCATTGCCTGTGTAATAGTATTCCGATGGAGTATTGTAATCCAAGGACTGATGCGGCCTTTGGGTGTTGTAATACTCAATATATTCCTTTATTATCCTTCGAAGCTGATGTCCGGTTTCATATTCCTCCAGATAAAGCTTTTCCCATTTGAAAGACCGGAAGAACCGCTCTATCCTTTGATTGTCCAAGGCTCTGCCTTTTCCATCCATAGATATCTTAATATTGTTTTCATTCAGGAGGTTGACATACTCGTCACTCGTAAACTGGGAGCCTTGGTCGCAATTGATAATTTCCGGTTTGCCGTGCTGTTTTATCGCCTTTTTGACTGTCTCTATGACAGCTGCCTTTTCAAGTGTATTGGAGAGTGTAAATCCGACAATATAGCGGGAATGCCAGTCTATAATCGCCGTAAGGTACATAAAGCCATGCCTCATCCGGCAATAAGTAATATCAATCGACCATACCTGGTTCGAATGGTCAATATTCAAGCCTCTAAGCAGGTATGGGTAAACATACTTGCCACGCAATCGTTTACTAAGATTAGGACTCGGACAGAAGCCGTGTATGCCCATTTCGCGCATATACTTGCGTGTCCGTTTCTGGTTGATGCCAACATGATAGTCTCGGTTTAATCTCTTCGTCATCCTGCGGTAACCATATTCAGGGTGTGCTGTATAAAGCTCGTCAATCAGTCGTTTTATCCGAACTTCTTCGTCACTTATTGGAGCAGGCCTGTAGTAAAGGCTTGTTCTGTTTATACTCAGAAGGTCGGCCTGTTTAGTGATACTGAGCTTATTATCATCCCTATCAATTAGATTTATGCGGTCTTCACGGGATTTAGAGTCGGCCAGATTTTTTTTTAAGCCAGGTAACCTCATATGAAAGTTGCCCAATTTGCCTAAGCAGCTCGTCCTTCTCCTTATCGAACGACTGTTTGACCTTCTCTACTTCGTCGGTTTCTTTACTGAAAGCTCTGCCTGCATTGCTTAAGAATTCTGCCTTCCAGCGACTTAATTGGTTCGGGTGGATTTCATGTTCAGCAGCGATCTCATTCAGCGTTTTTTCTTCCCTCAAGACCTCGATCACAATTCTGGCTTTTTCTTCCGGTGTGAAATTTCGTCTCTTTTCCATAGCATTATTCTAACTTATTTTTGCATTTTTGTCTGTCTTGTTTTCTGGTATCATTATATACAACAGGACTTCATGGAGCTTAAGAACATGCTGAACAAGGTTTACGACGCAGTTAAGGTGGATTATGAGAATACCAAATTATCAGATATAGTGAAGAAGTATTTAAAAACCCTTGAGGACAATGAAGTCGACAAGGTGATTATAAATGAAATAAAAGAGAAGCTTATGGAGGCCCTGGACTCTGAAAAACAGCAAAGCGACGCAATTGTCAGAAATACCATTTATAATATTTTGATGAAGTACGTTAAAGAACCGGAACCCTTTTCATTTGCGGGAGGGAAAAAGGTAATTATAGTCATAGGGCCTACGGGTGTAGGAAAAACAACTACTCTTGCAAAGCTGGCAGCCAATATGGTTTTGAATGAGAAAAAAAGAGTAGGGCTTATAACTTCGGATACATATAGAATTGCAGCGGTTGAGCAGCTTAAAACCTACAGTGAAATAATAGGAGTGCCCCTATCCATAATTTACACTCCTGGAGAGATTCTTAATGCTATAGAAAACTATGCCGATAAGGATCTGATACTTGTTGATACTGCAGGCAGAAGCCATAAAGACAAATATCAGCTTATGGAATTAAAAACCCTTATAAAGTCAAGCATCAACTATGAAGTATATATGGTAATCAGTGCAACCACCAAGTTCTCTGATTGCATAGAAATAATTAAGAATTACAGTTTCCTGGATGATTATAAGCTTCTTTTTACAAAACTGGATGAAACCTCAGCCTTCGGAGTGATATTAAATGTTGCTTATATCACTAAGAAGCCGATTTCATATATCACCACCGGACAAAGTGTGCCTGATGACATTGAAATTGCCGATAACGGCAAGATAATAAACTGTTTGTTGGGAGATAAGCTATATGAAAGATCAAGCTGAGAGATTAAGAGAAATAATTAGCAGCATTAAGAATTATAAGGATGATGAAAAAAGAACAGGCATGCTTACGGATAAACCTGGTTCAAGGGTAATTGCAGTAACCAGCGGTAAAGGAGGCGTAGGAAAAACCAACTTTACTGTTAACCTTGCCATAAAATTTGCTCAGATGGGCCTGAGGGTGGTTATAATCGATGCGGACCTGGGCCTTGCCAACGTAGATGTTGTTATGGGCAAAATGTCAAAATACAATTTGTCGGATGTTATAAACAGCAATAAGAACATACTTGAAATACTTGAAGAAGGTTATGACGGAGTAAAATTCGTGTCAGGAGGTTCAGGGGTTCAAGAGCTTGTAAAGCTGAACAGGACTCAATTGGTGGATTTGCTTATGAAGCTCGGCAAGCTGGATGAAGAGGCTGATGTAATACTTATTGATACGGGAGCAGGGCTTTCGGAAAATGTCATTAGCTTTGTACACGCGGCACGGGAAGTCATATTGGTAACTACGCCGGAGCCTACCTCCATAACGGATGCTTATGCTCTGATAAAAACCATTACGCACAAGGATAAGACAAAGAATATCAAAGTTGTTGTGAATAGAGCAGATAACGCAGCTGAGGCTTTTAATATTCTCGATAAGCTTAATGTTGTAACACAGAAATTTCTTGGAGTAAAACTGCAAAAACTCGGCTACATACTGAATGATGCTTGTGTTACAAAAGCAGTCAAGATTCAGCAGCCATTCGTGATAAGCTTTGCCAGAAGTGAAGCATCAAAGAATATGAACGATATTGCTTTGACACTTATGGATAATAAAGAATTGAACCCAAGCTCGGTTTCAGGAATAAAAATGTTTATAAACAAACTAACCAGCCTGTTCAATTAAATTCTCTGCCATGTAATTGCTTTAGCTTATTTAAGTAACTAATGCGGCTATGAATTGATTGCACTATAATTTGCACTAATAATTCATAAGGGGAATTGTTATGAATGATTTAAAGAAATGCTATTCAATCGGAGATAAAGTACAAATTGACTATACGAATGCGGTAGGAGAAGTACAGGAATTTGTCAGTCAGATAGTTGACATTCATGAAGCGGGGTACATCGATATATTGATACCGATTTATAAGAGAATGAATGTGCATATAAGAAATGGCTCTTTTCTGAAGCTTGTCGCAATGAAGGGGGATGCAACTTATGAGGTCAGGACGGTACTTCAAGATAAGCTTTTTGGAAGCATACCTCTTCTAAGGCTTAAAGTAATTTCTGAAGTAAAGAAAATTCAGAGGAGAGATTATTTCAGGCTGAAAGTGTTCAAAGAAATTGAGGCCAGATCGGTGATTGACCTTGAAGAGGAAAAGTATGGCGAAAGCTTTAAGTGCAATTTGCAGGACATAAGTGTAGGAGGGCTTATGTTCAGTTCAAGAGAATATTTCAATGAAAATGATACACTGGAGTTCACCTTAAACCTTAACGGCACAACGAAGGTTGTACTGGGAGTAATTGTACGAAGAATCCTTAATGACAGCTACAGAGCCCCCTATTCATACGGAGTAAAGTTTAAAGATATAAATATGACTGACAGAAATGCAATTAGCAAGTTTATATTTGAAGAACAACGCAGATTAATTAAGAAGGGATTAATATAATATGATTACCCAGGATGAAGGAAAGATCAGAGTACTTATCATAGACGATTCCGCATTTATGAGAGTCGTGATTTCCGACATGATTAAGAGTGATGCGGATATTGAAGTAGCAGGCACAGCAAGAAACGGCAAAGAGGGGTTGGAAAAAGCAATACTGTTGAAACCGGATATTATAACGCTGGATATTGAAATGCCGGTAATGAATGGACTTGAGACTCTTACCGAACTGATGAAGCTAAAGCCTGTACCAAAGGTTATAATTCTGTCCAATCTGAGCCATGAGGGCGGAGAAGCTGCTATCAGAGCATTCGAACTGGGTGCCCTTGATTATGTTGTAAAACCGGTCCGTTCATTTATGGAGTTTGATGCGGAGCAGATAAGGGAAGAATTAATCAATAAAATAAAATCAATTTGCAGATCGAAGACGGTATATTTCCCTCATATAAAGTCAGATTACAAGCCGCCTTCTATTGTCAGGAAAGTTAAGTACAAAAGCGGCTCTGACGGATATCCGGAATACATTGTAGCCATAGGTGCTTCCACGGGAGGGCCCAAAGCCCTTCAGGAGATTGTGACAAAACTTCCTGAAGATATACCTGCCGCAGTACTTATAGTACAGCATATGCCTCCGGGCTTTACAAAGTCCCTTGCAAACAGGCTGGATAGCTTGTCCATGATAAATGTAAAGGAGGCAGAGGACGGTGATGTACTAGCATCCGGTTGGGCTTATATTGCTCCGGGCAGCCATCATATGCTTGTAAAAAGCAGTAATGACAATAGGTACAAAATCCTTCTGAACAAAGAAGCACCGGAAAACGGCCACAGGCCTTCAGTAAGTGTTATGATGAAGTCAGTGGCGGAAACAGGGCATAACAACATTATCGCGGCCATGCTGACAGGTATGGGAAGTGACGGTAGTGATGGGATCTTGGAAATAAAGAAGGCAGGAGGAAAAACAATTGCACAGGATGAAAGAACCTGCGTGGTTTACGGAATGCCTAAATCAGCAGTCAATATAGGCGCTATAGATACTATAGCACCTTTACACGGGATTACGGGAGAAATTTTAAAATGCATGGGGGTGTAATACTTTGGACGTGAATCAATACCTGGAAATATTTATTGAAGAATCCTTGGAACACTTACAGGAATTAAATCAAAACCTATTGAGCCTGGAAACGAATCCTGGTGATATGAAAACACTTAACGAAATTTTCAGAGTTGCTCATACATTAAAGGGAATGGCCGGTACAATGGGATTTACAGGGATTGCTAACCTGACTCACCAGATGGAAAATGTTCTGGATGCAATTAGAACAGGTAATATTGAAGTGAATTCCTCTATGATTGACATCCTGTTTGAATGCCTTGATTATCTTAGTAATTCCATAAACACCATATCCGCAACCGGACAAGAAAGCAGCGATAATGCAAATTCAATTATTGCAGGCCTTAATAGTATGCTGACGAAAAGGCCTGAAACAAAAACGGATGAGACATCCATCAATAAAGACCCTCAGGAAAGCAAAATGAAGTTTAATCAATATGATGACAATATAATAAAAAAGGCTGCCCAGCAGAACCTGGGAGTATTTAAAATTACAGTGGTGCTGTCAAAGGATTGCATGCTGAAATCGGCAAGAGCCTTTCTGGTATTTCAAACCGTTGAAAGATATGCGGAGATCTTCAAGTCTGAGCCGAAGGTTGAAGACATTGAAGACGAAAAATTTGATAATGAATTTACCATTGCAATAATTGCAAAAGAGTCTGAGGCGTTGATTAAGAAAGAGCTTGAATCCATTTCCGAAGTAGCTGAAGTCATATTTGAAAAGGTTGAAGTTCCTGAAGAGCAGGACATTAAAGATATCACCGGGGTTGATAATGAAGAAAAAGAGACATTTAAGTCATTAGTTGAAGAAAAGGAAACCGGGGATGACGTGCAGGGTAAAAAAGCCAGAATGGGAAAAACCGTAAGGGTTGATATCGACAGGCTGGACAAGCTTATGAACCTGGTAAGCGAACTGATAATTATAAAAACCAGGCTGGAGGGAGTAGGAACTGATTCAAAAAATCAGGATATGACAGAAGCTGTGGAATATCTTGAAAGAATTACTACCAGCCTTCATGATGCAGTAATGAAAGTAAGAATGGTTCCTATAGAAAGAGTGTTCAACAGGTTCCCCAGGATGGTAAGAGACCTTGCAAAAGGCCTTTCCAAGGATATTATCCTTAACATGTCGGGTGAAGAGACTGAACTGGACAGGACTGTCATAGACGAAATAGGAGACCCCCTTATACACCTGATAAGGAATTCCATCGATCATGGAATTGAAGAAAAAGATGAAAGAATAAAGAATAACAAGCCGTCAAGCGGAACAGTCAATCTAAGGGCATATCAGGACGGCAACAGCGTTGTTATAGAAGTGGAAGACGATGGAGCAGGAATAGACATAGATAAGATAAAACGAAAGGCGGTAGAAAGAGGCCTTTTGTCAAGCAGTGAAGCAGATGAACTGGATGAGAATAGTGCAATCGAACTGCTTTTCAAACCCGGCTTCAGCACTGCAGACAAGGTTTCAGGCCTTTCCGGCAGAGGCGTAGGACTTGATGTTGTCAAAACAAAAATCGAATCTCTTAACGGATTGGTTGAAGTTGAAAACTATAGGGGCAAAGGAAGCAAATTTATTATCAGACTGCCTTTAACTCTCGCAATTATTCAGGCACTGCTTGTAAATATCGGTGAAGAGAAATTTGCTATACCTCTTAATGTAATAAGGGACATAATTGTTATTGAAGCATCAACAATCAGAAATGTGCATGGACAAGATGTGGTTTTGAACAGGGGCAATGTTCTGCCGATAGTAAGGATTTCAAAGATGCTTGATGTAAAGAATGCTTCCAGTGATGACAACGAAGAACTGACTGCCGTTGTTGTAAAAAAAGGCGAAAAGAATGCTGCATTTATTGTGGACAGCCTTATGGGACAGCAGGAAATAGTTATAAAAACTCTTGGCAAGTTCTTGTCAGGTATTAGAAATATAGCAGGCGCAACTATACTTGGAGATGGACAGGTTGCACTGATAATTGATTCAAATTCACTGATATAAGGAGGTGCTTCTTTTGGAAACAGCAACATTTGCACGGCAATTTGTCATATTCAAACTGGAGAATGAAGAATATGGAATTGATATCCTAAGGGTTAAAGAAATCAAAGAAATGATGAGTATAACAAGGGTTCCAAATACCGCTCATTATGTGAGAGGCGTTATTAACCTAAGAGGAGAAGTGATACCGGTAATTGACCTGCGTAAAAGATTCAACCTTACCGAAGGAACAGACAACAACAATACCCGTATAATTATAGTATCAGTGGATGACATAATTGTAGGGTTTATTGCCGACTATTCCTCCGAAGTAGTTGAAATAAGCAGTGATGCGATAGAAGAAGCACCGGATGGAATCGGGAGCGTGGATCAGGATTATATTTCAGGTATAGGTAAAGTAGGCGAAAGGCTTATCATATTGCTGGATGTTGTGAAGATAATCACTAATCCGGCAGTTTAAAAAAGGGTGAGTAAAATGGGTATATCAATTGATGAATTGAACAGCCTGCAAATTGATGTTTTAAAGGAAATAGGAAACATAGGTGCCGGAAATGCTGCAACAGCTTTATCAAAAATGATATCAAAAAGAATTGATATGGATGTCCCCAAGGTAAATATCCTTGAGTTTAAAAATGTTGCAGAGCTGGTCGGAGGGCCCGAGACAGAGGTAATCGGCATTTATTTTAAAGTTAACGGAGATATTAACGGAAGCATTATGGTTCTGATCGACAAAAAATCGGCAAAGATGCTTGCAAACATGCTTATGGGCAGAAATGAAAATGAAGATGACCTGGATGAAATGGATTTATCCGCATTGCAGGAAGTTGGGAACATACTTTCCGGTTCCTATCTGTCCTCGTTATCAACTTTGACAAATTTGAACCTGACCATGTCTGTGCCTTCTCTGGCGATGGATATGGCAGGAGCGATAATAAGCGTACCCGTGATACTCTTCGGACAGGTTGGAGACAGGGTAATGCTTATTGAGACTGACTTATTTGAAGGCACATACCACGTAAAGAGCAATTTCTTCTTAATACCTGACGAGGATTCCTTTGAGATTCTTCTTAAGAGCTTGGGAGTATTTTAGTATGATTGATATAATTAAGGTTGGAATGGCAGATATGAATACGACATTTTGCCCAGGAGTGCTTACTACCCTAGGGCTTGGTTCTTGTGTAGGCATCTGCCTGTATGACCCGTCAACAAAGATTGCGGGATTGGTGCATATTATGCTTCCCAGCAGTGCTCAGATAAAGAATAACAGCAATGAAGCAAAGTTCGCTGACACAGGTATTGTAAAACTAGTGAATGAAATGATAAGAATCGGAGCAAAACGGAACAAGCTTGTCAGCAAGATAGCCGGTGGGGCACAGATGTTCAATTTTAATGATACCAGTGAAGTAATGAGAATAGGTTCAAGAAATATCACTGCTACAAAGGATACTCTTAAACTGTTGAATATTCCGCTTATTGCAGAAGATACCGGGGGAAACTATGGGCGTACTATTGAATTATATTCAGAAACTGGTATATTATTAATAAAAACCATAGGCTATGGAACTAAGCAGATTTAGATAAGTCCGGTATTTTGAATGTGGGGTTTAATATGAAAAAGTCTGATTTCATACCTATCTTAATAGTAATAACCGCACTTATTGTGAATGTTACACTGGGCATATACAACAATATTGATTTTTCTGTACTGATGATAAGATGCATTGCTGTTACCATAGTATTTGGTATATTTGGTTCCTTAATAACAAAAACTGTTTTGAATTTTATTGAGTATTACAGAGTGAGCATACATATCCAAGATAAAGGTGGAACGGTGTCGGCTGCCGGAAGTAAACTGGATATAAAAGTGCCTCCTTTGGATGATGAAGCACTGGAAGCAATCAATTACGACAATGACGATGAATTTGTCGAAGTTAATCCTGCTGATATGAGCAGATACAACAATAGCGACATGGATTAACTTATACTACTACACGGAGGTAATAACCGAAATGGCCAATCTTTGGGAAGTATATTCCAGGACAAAAGCTGCAGACATTCGAGAGGAGCTTATACTTAAATATACATATATAGTTAAATATGTTGCCGGGAGACTGTATTCAAGTTATGGAAGCAACGTAGAGTTTGATGACCTTGTCAGCTATGGAATATTTGGATTGATAGATGCAATCGACAAATATGATATTTCAAGAGGAGTCAAGTTTGAAACTTATGCACAGCTTAGAATAAGAGGTGCTATTATAGATCACTTGAGGGAAATAGACTGGCTTCCTCGCTCTGTAAGACAAAAATCAAAAGAACTGGAAAAGTCATATAGTGACTTGGAAAGCAAACTTGGCAGGCCTGCTACCGATGAGGAGATGGCGGAAAGCTTTGGATTATCGGTGGAAGACTTCCAAAAGAAGATACAGAGCATCACTACTTATTCAGTAGTATCTCTGGATGATTTGCTGGAGCAGAAAAGAGAAATTGTCAGCAATGAAGCGGACAAGCATTCCGATACTCCTGAAAATGTAATTGAAGATATGGAAATGAAAGAGATCCTTGCAGATGCGATAAGCGCTTTACCTGAAAAAGAAAAGAAAGTGGTTTCACTTTACTACTATGATGAGCTTACCTATAAAGAAATAGGAAAGCTATTGAATATTTCTGAATCAAGAGTCTCGCAACTCCATACAAAAGCAATTATCAGGCTGAAGAACAAATTAAGGGTTACATTTGAATGAGAGGATGGTGCTATTAATGGGTAATGAGTACATCATACTCGAGGGGAAGGATTATGAAAAGTTAATAGAAAAAGGAATGGAGCATTTTAGTGCCAAAAAGGAAGAACTCAATATTGAGGTTCTGGAAAGTAAAAAGAACCTATTTTCTTCTTATTTCAAAGTAAAGATAGCAAAGGCGGAGAATAAAACCCTGGAGATAATTGAGAACAATATTGACAGTATACTTAACGAGAATCTTAAATCAAACAATAGAAATATCGATTTTGATTTCAAGGAAGACGGAGTATATATTAAAGCAGATAAAGACGTTACATTAGTAGATATTGTAACCAAAATTGATTTGCGAAGAATTCAGAGCGTAGACCTGACAAAAATAAAGCAAATGCTCGAGATCGGAAGCTTCGACAATTGGATAAAAATAGCCGAACCCCAGGAAGAAAAGAAGATAGACAGCGAATGTATCGTAAAAGTGGCTAAGGATAAGATGAAGGCTTATATTGCTATAAGCAAACCCATAGGCGGCAAAGAGATTACAATAGATGCAATACATGAAGCACTTAAACAGAGCGATGTAAGATTTAATATTAAGGATGACTCAATTGAGAAAGCGGTTTCTCAGAAAATATATGACAAAGAAATACTTGTGGCTGAAGGAATAGAACCGCAGCCGGGAAAGGATGCGGAGCTTGTATACCATTTTGACACTTCCACAGAAAAGTCAATAAGTATAGATAAAGACGGCAAAATTGACTACCATGAGCTTTTCCTTATAAAAAATGTCAAGGCCGGAGAGAAGCTGGTAACTCTTATACCGCATACCTTAGGCATACCCGGTAAGAATGTATGCGACGAGGATGTTCCCGGCAAGGACGGAAAGAAGCTTGCTTTGCCAAGGGGAAAGAATGTTGTTACAAGTGAAGACGGGCTTGAAATGGTTGCTTCAGTTGATGGTGAGGTAAAAATCATTGACGGCAAGGTAAATGTCTTCTCCGTTTATGAAGTTAAGAATAATGTGGATAACTCAACAGGCAACATAAGATTTAACGGAAAAGTAGTAGTAATGGGCAATGTTTTGACAGGTTTCTTAATTGAGGCCGAAGGGGATGTTGAAGTTTATGGTGTTGTTGAAGGAGCTCAGATAAAATCCAAGGGCAATATCATACTTCATAGAGGAATACAAGGAATGAACAGAGGAGAACTCTATTGCGAAGGAGACCTTGTAGCAAAGTTTATAGAAAACAGCAAGATAGATGTAAAAGGAAATATCCAGAGCGATGCAATAATGCACAGCCAGATTACCTGCGGAAAGAAGCTGGAGGCAACAGGCAAGAAAGGTTTACTGGTTGGCGGTACTTTTAAGGTAGGCGAAGAAATAAAAGCAAAGGTTGTCGGTTCTCCGATGGCGACGATTACGGAACTGGAGGTCGGCGTCAACCCTGATATGAGGAATAAATTCGAAGAACTTAAAAATGATCTTAAGCAGGTTACGGATAATTTGGACAAGACAAGCAAGGCAGTTGAGCTTCTGACAAAAATGAGCAAAACTATGGAACTACCGGAGGATAAAAAGGTACTTCTCGCAAAATCCGTGCAGCTTAAGCTGCAGCTTCAGCAGAAGCAGGAGCAGATATTGAACGAACAGAATGAATTGGAAGTTTATTTCGAGGAGCTTTCAAAAGGAAAAATAAAGGTGTATGATGTGATCTACCCCGGCAGCAGGATAATAATCGGAAGCAGCATGATGTATATCAAGGATTCGATAAAGTTTGTCTCCTTTTGCAGAATGAATGCTGAGATAAAAATGCTTTCCTATAATGATATATGATAAATAATTGGGAGTGATTGTAATGTCTATACGTCCTGTTGACCTGCAGACAATTATACCTAAGCTTCCGGAGGTACAGAAGGCAAAAAACGCTGAAAATGAGCTTGAAAAGAATAATCTTAGTATTAATATGCATAAAGAACAGCAGCAGCAAGATAAAAACACGCAACAGATAGTTGAAACGAAAAAGGCTCAGGAGTCCAGGATTAACAAGGATGGAAAGCAAAACAGAGGGCAAGAGGAACAGAAGGGTGAACATAAGGACAGGCATCATGAAGATAATGAGGACAGCGAAAAAAAGAAAAGCAGTAACCCACTGACAAGAATAGATATAAGGATATGAACGAGGTGCTCAGATGATTAACTATGTATTATTGGCCGTTGGAGTATTTGTCATACTGGCTGCTTCAATAATGATTTTCCTTGATAAAGTAAGGGGCGAAGATATATATTTCAGTATGGACGTTAAAGAACAGGAGATAAAAAAGGTTATTGAAGACGCTGATGAAATAATATCCGAGCTTAATTACACATCAGAAATGGTAGTGCATGAAATTGAAGAGAAATTGAACAGCTTCAGGGAAGAATTGAAGAGCATCAATAATCCGGCTGCCATCACTTCACCGGCGGATAAAAAGACTGCAGCCCCTGTCGCACCAAGTGTCAGTGCAGCAAATAAAAAGAAAAAGATAATCAATGACGGTGATGATACAAATAAGTCTGTTGATGAAAAGCTCAGTCAAAAGCAATTATCGGTTTTTGAATATGCAGCCCAGGGCATGAGTGTGACTGATATTGCAAAACAGATGAATATAGGACAAGGAGAGGTTATGCTTATTTTGTCCTTGAAAAACGAGGTAGAGTAATGGGGAACTATAACCTGAAAAATATAATGCTTGGTTTGGGAATAGGCCTTGTACTTTCATCAATGATTAATATAAGCGCGGGAAGCAAGGAGCTGACATTGGAAGAAATAAAGAAAGAGGCACAAAAACATGGCCTTGTTGTTTTTTCAAAGGAAGAGATTATAGACAGCCAAAATAAAGATAATACTTCTCTCATTGAGAAAATCACGGTAGAAATCAAAAGCGGTATGAATTCCGAGAGTATAGCCGCTCTTCTCCAGCAGAAGGGTATTATTGATGATTCAGGAGCTTTCATTGATAAACTTAAAAAGGCAGATAAGGAAACAAAGCTTAAGGAAGGCACTTACGAGATACCCAAAGGCGCCGATTATGATGAAATAATAAGCATACTTACAAAATGATATTACATAAATTTTATATAATTAGTTAGAATAAATACGGGATGCAGGGATTTGAAATCTATAAAAAAATTTATTGCCAATAAATATGTTATGTGATAAACTGTTAAAGGTGAAAAACACACATGCTCTGATCCTTCGGGGGAGTGCTTTTACAAAGTCCCCAAAGGATATGACGATCATGGAGGAAAAACTATAGGAGGTGAAACATTATGTCAGTAATTTCAATGAAACAGCTATTGGAAGCAGGAGTGCACTTCGGTCACCAGACAAGAAGATGGAATCCGAAGATGGCGGAGTATATCTTTACTGAAAGAAACGGCATATACATCATCGATCTTCAGAAAACAGTCAAGAAGGTCGAAGAAGCGTACAACTTCATAAAAGAGGTATCAGCTTCAGGCAAGGATATACTTTTCATCGGAACCAAGAAACAGGCACAAGAGTCAATCGAATCTGAAGCAATAAGAGCCAATATGTTCTATGTAAACCAAAGATGGTTGGGCGGAATGCTAACCAACTTTAAGACTATCAGAAAAAGAATTGAAAGACTTAATGAACTGGAGAAGATGGAAGAAGACGGCACTTTTGAAGTACTTCCGAAGAAGGAAGTTATCAATCTGAGAGCTGAAAAGGAAAAGCTTCAGAAGAATCTCGGCGGCATCAAGAACATGAGCGGCAATCCGGGAGCAATCTTTGTGGTTGACCCCAGAAAAGAAAAAATTGCAATTCAGGAAGCGCACATTCTTGGGATTCCGATAGTTGCAATAGTTGATACCAATTGTGATCCTGAAGAAGTCGACTATCCGATACCCGGAAACGACGATGCTATTAGGGCCGTAAAACTTCTTACTTCAAAAATTGCAGATGCGGTTATTGAAGCTAGACAAGGTGAACAGCTTGCTGAGTAACTGCTTGGTAAGCATATAAGGCGGCGAAAGCCGCCTTTTTCATAAATATCAAAGGAGGCGAAGAAAATGATTTCAGCTTCAGCTGTTAAAGAGTTAAGAGAAAGAACCGGTTCAGGCATGATGGACTGTAAAAAAGCTCTTACCGAAAGCAACGGAGACATGGAGAAAGCGATAGAAATACTTAGAGAAAAAGGACTTGCAGCTGCCGCAAAAAAAGCAGGTAGAATAGCAAGCGAAGGAATAGTTGACTCATACATACACGGAGGCGGAAGAATCGGAGTACTTATAGAAGTAAATTCCGAAACAGACTTTGTTGCAGCCAATGAAGAATTCAGGCAGTTTGTAAAAGACATGGCAATGCAGGTTGCAGCTTCCAACCCTTTATATGTAAAAAGGGAAGATGTTGACCCCAAGGTTATAGAAAAAGAACGTGAAATATACAGAGCCCAGGCTTTGAATGAAGGAAAACCCGAAAAGATTATAGAAAAGATGGTCGAAGGCAGAGTCGAGAAGTTCTACAAGGAAATATGCCTTCTGGAACAGCCCTTCATTAAAGATACAGACAAGACAGTGCAAGAAGTACTTACGTCACTGATAGCAAAAATCGGAGAAAATATAACAATTAGAAGGTTTGTAAGGTTTGAAAGAGGCGAAGGCCTTGAGAAGAAAGAAGATAACTTCGTTGAGGAAGTAATGAGTCAGCTGAATAAATAAGGGAACACTTAGTGTTCTCTTTTTTTTGAAAAACAGAAGGATTTTTATTGGATTTGTAGAAATTTTATGCTTATATGTGCCATATGAATTCTAATGTAAATTACTTGGAGGTATAATATATATGAGTGACGTGAAATATAAGAGAGTGATACTAAAAATAAGCGGTGAAGCTTTAGCGGGGGATAAGTCATTCGGATTGAGCCATGACATGCTCCTGGACATTGCGGAAAGAGTCAAGCTGTTAAGGGAGCTTCAGGTGGAAGTAGCGATAGTAGTCGGCGGTGGCAATTTCTGGAGGGGCAGAACCAGTGAGGGAATGGACAGGACAACAGCCGATCATATGGGAATGCTTGCTACTGTCATAAATGCACTGGCACTTCAGGATGCATTGGAAGGAATAAATGTACCTACCCGCGTGCAGACAGCAATTGAGATGAGGCAGATAGCCGAACCATATATCAGAAGAAGAGCTATCAGGCATCTTGAAAAGGGAAGGGTGGTAATATTTGCATCCGGAATCGGCAATGCTTACTTCTCGACTGATACTACTGCCGCTCTCAGGGCAGCGGAAATAGAAGCGGATATAATTCTTATGGCAAAAAAAGTTGATGGTGTCTATGACAGTGATCCTGTTATCAATAAGGAAGCAAAAAAATACGACAAGCTGTCGTATATGGAAGTAATCAACAAGGGATTGGGCGTAATGGATTCCACAGCTGCATCTTTATGCCGGGACAATAAAATTCCCATACTTGTATTTGACTTGAAAAACCCCGATAATATAATTAAGGCTATAAAGGGAGAAGAGATAGGTACAGTAGTAAAGGAGGATTAACAGTATGGTAAAGGATATCGAAAAGAACATTCAGGAGAAAATGGAAAAGACCCTTTCGGTGTTGAAGCATGAACTTTCTACTCTTAAAGCGGGACGAGCAAATCCAAGTCTTCTGGACAGGATTTCAGTTGAATACTATGGAACCCCGACACCTTTGAATCAACTGGCAAACATTGCTGCACCGGAACCCAGAGTGCTTACTATAAGTCCATGGGATGCAAAATCTATTCCGTTAATTGAAAAAGCCATACTAAAGTCTGATTTGGGTATTAACCCTTCCAATGACGGAAAGATGATAAGGCTTGTAATACCACAGCTTACGGAGGAAAGAAGAAAAGACCTGGTGAAAGTGGTTAAGAAGCTTGGTGAGGAATCAAAGGTAGCAATAAGGAATATACGGCGGGATGCCAATGAACATCTTAAGAAGCTTAAGAAAGATGGAGAAATTACTGAAGACGACCTCAAAAAATCCGAAGAAAACATACAGAAAACAACAGACAAGTTCATTAAAGAAGCTGACAAAGCTGTAGAAGCGAAGGAAAAAGAAATCTTGGAGGTTTAGAGTATATTGGATAATATACCTCTGGTAATAGGATATACGCTGGATCATGCACTGCAGATAATCGGTGAAAAACAAAATATCATTATTGATTCAACCTCAACACCCTTCGAAGACAAAAAGAAAGAAAGACAGGGAAATTCACCTATTGTTGTCAGGCAGAAAATTGCGTGTGACAAAATAATACTTACGACATCATGTTTTAAATAGTTTCCCTCAACTCGAGGGATACTTTTTTGAGGAGGTTCTCTGATGCTTGTAGATATTGATAAGGGCAAGCTTCCTGTACATATAGCCATAATAATGGACGGAAACGGACGCTGGGCACAGAAGAAAGGCCTGCCAAGAGTAATGGGGCATAAAGCAGGCATGGAAGCTATAAAGAAAACGGTTAAGAGCTGCAGCGACTTGGGAATTAAGATACTGACCGTATTTGCCTTTTCGACAGAAAACTGGAACCGGCCGCAGGATGAAGTTAACTACCTTATGAACCTGCTGGTGGAATATATGAGAAAAGAAGTGAATTCACTCCATAAGAATAAAGTGAAAATAAAGTTATTGGGTGAGGCTGATATACTTCCTGACCAAACGAGAATTGAGATAGAAGAGGCTATCGAGCTTACAAAAAATAATAAAGGGCTTCAGTTCAACATAGCGCTGAATTATGGCGGCCGGGCAGAAATACTTAGGGCCTGCAAAAGCCTTATTAAAGACTTGAAGGCTGAAAATGTGGACATTGATTCCGTTGACGAAAAATTGTTTTCAAAATATTTATACACAGGCAGTGATCCTGACCCCGACCTTATAATACGAACAAGCGGCGAACAGCGGATAAGTAATTTCCTGCTATGGCAGGGGGCATACAGTGAACTGCTGTTTGTAGACCAACTCTGGCCGGACTTTGATGAAAAGGTGCTTCACAGTGCTATATTGGAATATCAAAACAGGAACAGACGTTTTGGTGCACTGAAGTAGTGGAGGTAAAAATGCTGAAAACAAGGGTTTTAAGTGCGCTGCTCGGTATACCGCTTATAATATTTATCTTGTATTCAGGAGGGCTGTATCTTTACCTGTTTACAGCAGCAGTCTCTTTGACAGGATTATTTGAATATTACAGAGCACTGAGCAACATAAATATAAATACAAACAAAATATTCGGATATATTTCAGTTATATTGTACTATATAATGTTTCTTCTTCCCATTGCCTTTGACAGGCCCGGGTTTTTGATTGCGCTTTCTGCCATCACATTGCTTACATGTGAAATCATAAGTCAGAAGCACAATATGACTGAAATCTCCATAAACATTTTTGGAATAGTCTATATACCTTTCCTGTTCAGCCACCTGCTCTTCATAGAAAATCTCAGGTATGGCAATGTAATATTGTGGCTTCCTTTCCTGACTGCATGGTTTACCGACACCTTCGCATATTTCGTGGGCATATATATGGGAAAGAAAAAACTGTGTCCGGGGATCAGCCCCAAGAAGACTGTAGAAGGTGCACTGGGCGGCATTGCGGGTTCTGTTGCATTCAGTATAATCACAGGTATTATATTAAAAAATTATGGGATTGAAATAAGGTTAGTTCATTTTATCATAACAGGTTTTCTCTGCGGTATTGCCTCAGAGATCGGTGACCTGGCTGCCTCTTATATAAAAAGGTATGCGGGAATCAAGGATTTCGGAAACATAATTCCGGGGCATGGAGGAATATTGGATAGGTTCGATAGTATTCTGTTTACCGCCCCGATCATTTATTATTATTTCGTTCTAATAGGAGATTTGATATAGTGAAAGTTTTATCTGTACTGGGGTCGACAGGCTCAATAGGCACACAGACCCTGGATATTATCAGAGAGAATAAGGAAGAATTCAGGATAGATGCGCTGGCAGCTAATTCAAATATTGACTTGCTGGAAGCTCAGGTAAGGGAATTCAGGCCAAAGATTGCTGCCATAGGCGATATGTCAAAATACAAAGAACTGAAAAGCCGTGTGGGGGGAATGACCTATGTTGCCGCAGGACTGGAAGGAGTGGTGGAAGCAGCAGTTTATGAAAGCTGCGACACAGTAGTTTCAGCGATTGTTGGTATAGCGGGACTCATTCCTACATATAATGCCATAAAAACAGGTAAGAATATAGCACTTGCAAATAAGGAAACCCTTGTTACCGCAGGCAGGATAATAACCCGGGAAGTAAAGCGCAATAATGTGAATATGCTCCCGGTTGACAGTGAGCATTCTGCAATATTTCAATGCCTTGTCAATAGTAAGCACAGTGAGGTATCAAAGATCATACTGACAGCCTCGGGGGGGCCTTTCAGGACCAGTACTTCGGAGGAACTGGAGAAGGTTACTGTTCAGGATGCATTGAAGCATCCCAATTGGTCCATGGGCAGGAAGATAACGATAGATTCCGCAACTCTTATGAACAAGGGGCTTGAGGTTATAGAAGCCAGATGGCTGTTTGATATAATGCCTGAATCGATAGAAGTGTGCGTGCATCCGCAAAGCATTATCCATTCGGCGGTAGAATTTGTGGATGGTGCGGTTATTGCACAACTGGGACTTCCTGATATGAAAATTCCTATTCAATATGCCCTTACATATCCTGAAAGACTTCCAATGAGGGGCGAAAAACTCAATTTGGCATCCATAGGTGAATTGACCTTTTATAAGCCGGACATGGAGAGATTCAAATGCCTGAGGCTGGCATTCAGGGCTCTGGATATGGGAGACAGCGCCTGTGTCGTATTAAACGGTGCCAATGAAGAAGCAGTAAAATTATTCCTCTCGGGTAAAATCAGCTTTCCTGATATAGGAAATCTTATAGAAAAAACCCTTGATAAACATGATATAATTGAGAATATGAATATTGAAGAAATCTCAGAACTTGACCGCTGGTCAAGAGAGACACTGACCTATTTGTATGAAACGGGGTGTAACAGATAATGACGGTAATTGCTGCGATACTTGTATTTAATCTAATAGTATTTGTACATGAGGCGGGGCATTTTGCTGCCGCACGTCTCGGCGGCATAAAGGTTGTAGAATTCGCACTGGGTATGGGGCCGAAGATTATCAGCAAAAAATTCGGAGAAACAGTGTATTCCCTGAGGGCATTCCCTGTAGGGGGATTTTGCCTGATGCTGGGTGAGGATGAAGAAAATAATGACCCGGGTGCCTTTAATAACAGCCCGATGGTTTCAAAGATATCCTCAGTTGCATCCGGACCCGTTTTCAATATTATCTTGACAATTCTCATATACTCACTGGTAATTGCCCCGGTTACTGCTCCTATAATCGGTCAGGTGACCAAAGGAATGCCTGCTGAAACGGCAGGTATTAAGGCCGGAGAAAAAGTAGTCAGTATAAATGACGTAAAAATAAATGAATGGAAAGAAATGAAGCCTGAAATAGCAAAGCATGAAGGTGAACAAATCACCGTAACCCTTGAAAAAAACGGAGTCCAAAGAGAAGTAAGGCTTACTCCGGTTAAGAATCCCAACACTGAAGATATCGTAATAGGTGTCACTCAGAAGGTTGGCATTTCCGGATTTTCCATTAAAGAAGGAATAGATACGACTGTTAACGTATCAAAGATGATGCTGAGTTTTCTGGGACAGCTGGTAGTGGGCAAAGCTGATACGGATGAAGTAAGCGGACCCATTTCAATTATTGTTTACATGAATGAAGCTGCCAAAACAGGTTTCATAAGTGTGCTTTATCTTACTGCATTAATAAGCCTGAACCTCGGTATACTTAACCTGCTTCCTTTACCTGCTCTTGACGGAGGAAGACTGTTATTCCTATTGATTGAGCTGATCAGAAGAAAGCCTCTTCCTGCTGAAAAGGAAGGGATGGTGCATTTTGTCGGCCTTGTAGCACTGATGGCTCTATCAATATTCCTTATGTATAAGGATATTATAAAATTCAATTTAATAGATATTTTCAGGTAGGTCGTATTATGGGCGCATATACAAGGAAAATAAGAATAGGCGACAGATATATCGGAGGCGGAGAGCCAATCCTCATACAGTCCATGACAAATACCAGGACTCAGGATAAGCAGGCCACCATAGAGCAGATCAAAAGGCTGGAAGCCGCAGGCTGTGATATTGTCAGAATCGCAGTTCCTGATGCGGAAGCTGCAGAAGCAGTAAAAGATATTAAAAGCAGAATATCAATACCTCTGGTTGCCGATATTCATTTTGACTATCGACTGGCTATACAGTCAATTATCAACGGAGCCGACAAGATAAGGATAAATCCGGGTAATATCGGGGACAGCGAAAGGGTAAAAAAGGTTGTTGATGCAGCCAAAGAAAGGGATATCCCTATCAGGATAGGCATTAATTCAGGTTCCCTGGAAAAAGAGATTCTTGAGAAGTATGGGAGCCCTACAGCCGATGCGTTGGTAGAAAGCGCTTTGAACAATGTAAAGCTTCTAGTGGATATGGACTTTAATGATATAGTGATTTCCATAAAATCTTCAGATGTAATGCTGACAATAGACAGTTATATAAAAGCCTCCAAGGCTGTGAGCTATCCTCTTCACCTGGGTATAACAGAGGCGGGAACATTGCTTGCCGGTTCTGTAAAATCATCGGTCGGACTGGGCATACTGCTGTACAACGGTATTGGGGATACTATAAGGGTTTCCTTAACAGGAGATCCAATAGATGAAATATATGCGGCAAAAGAGATACTCAAGAGCCTGAAGCTGCTGAAAGAAGGCATAGAGATAATATCCTGCCCCACTTGCGGAAGAACCTGCGTGGACCTTATCAGAATTGCAGAAGAGGTTGAAGAAAGAATAAGGGGAATAAAAGTTAAAAAGCCTATGAAGCTTGCCATAATGGGCTGTGCGGTAAACGGGCCGGGAGAAGCAAAAGAAGCTGATCTGGGTATTGCCGGAGGGCAAGGGGAGTTCCTGTTATTCCTGAAAGGCAAAATAGTCAGAAAGGTACCTCAGGAAAATGTTATAGAAGAATTAATTAAGGAGATAGAAGCTTTACAATCCGTATAATTTTTGCATGCTATGACAAAATAATGCGTAGTACCAAAAGGAGGAAACCCAATGAATGTAACGGCGGTAATTCCTGCTTATAACGAAGAACAAACGATAGCAGACGTAGTAAAGCGTGTAAAAAATATTGACAAGATCCAGAAGGTAATAGTAGTCAGCGACGGCTCCACCGACAGTACTGCAGAAATTGCAAGGCAATACGGTGCGGATGTAATTGAGCTTAATGAGAATGTCGGTAAGGGCGGCGCAATTAAAGCAGGCATTAATGAATGCGGAACGGAAATAATCTTGTTTCTTGATGCCGACCTTATAGGGCTTACGGAAAAACACGTCCTTGATCTCATAGAACCTGTAATTGAAAACAAGGCAGATATGACAATAGGAATATTTAAAAACGGAAGAATGGTGACAGATCTGGCTCAAAAGGTAACGCCATACCTTTCCGGGCAGAGAGCAATCAGAAAATCAATTATTGACAGAATACCGAATATTGATATTACCAGATACGGTGTTGAGGTTGCTTTAACAAAATATGTTGATAAATACAATGTAAGGGTCCAGGAGGTAGACCTTCCTGATATGACTCATGTTACAAAGGAAGAAAAGCTGGGAATTATCAGAGGTGTTCAGGCACGCCTGAAAATGTACTGGGATATTGTAAAGATTCTAAGCAGCTATAATAAGAAATCAGGCAGCAGCAAATAGGCAAAAGCCTTCGGAGGTCAAAATGCAAAATGATATGAAACTTGATTCGAATTTTTTTCTGCAATATAAGGACAAGTTCGAACTGAAGAAAATCAGGGTTTTGAAAAAGACAAGGGAATGGGAGCTGATAATAAGCCTAAAAGGCTTTATTTCAATTCCCGAGCTTGGAGAAATAGAATCAACTATAGAAGAATACTTTAAGCTGAATAAGGTACGAATAATTATTGATGAGTCTTCTGTAAGCTTAAGCGCAGATGAACTTATCAAATCATACTGGGAGGACTTAAAAAAAGCTGTTATCGCAAGCAACCCGTCTTTTACGGGTTTTCTTATGGATTCAAATGTCCAGCTTGAAAATAACATCATTAAGATTACGGTAAAATCTGAAGAAGCAGCAAAATATCTCACTTCAAAAAAGTGTAACGATATAATTTCCCGTTATATCAGTGACTATTTCAATATCAGTCTGCATGTATCAATATGTTCCGATAGTGAAGAAAATTACTGCGAGGATGAGTATCTGAAGTGTTATTTTGAAGAGGAAAACAAAATAATAACTGAAGCCCTGAAGCCCGTGAAAAGCGACAGCAACGGCAAATCAAAGGAAAGTAAAGACGAACTGATAATGGGCAGGCCTTTCAAAGACACTCCTGTCAGCATCGCTTCAATTACTGAGGATTCAGGAAGAGTTACAATCCAGGGCTGCATATTCAACACGGAAATAAAAACATTGAATAACGGAAGAACAATCATAACCTTCAATATAACGGACAATACAAATTCAATAACGGCCAAGATTTTTCTGAAGGAAGAAAATGATTTCGCCAAATTGACTTCAAATATCACCGACGGCAGGTATATCGCCGTAAAAGGAGATATACAGTATGATAAGTTCATTAAAGAATTGGTAATATTCCCGGTCGGTATTACAGCAGCAGAAAAATCAATGCGTACGGATAATGCGGAAGTAAAAAGAGTTGAGCTTCATGCCCATACCGGAATGAGCGCCATGGATGGTATCTGTTCCGCGTCAGATCTTGTTAAAAGGGCAAAAGCCTGGGGACATAAGGCTGTTGCAATTACAGACCATGGTGTGGTTCAGGCGTATCCGGAGGCCTATGAAGCGTCTAAAATCCATGGGGTCAAGATAATATACGGAGTTGAAGGCTACTTTGTCAATGATGGGGTACCGATAGTTTATAATGCTGTAAACAGAAGCTTAGAAGAAGAATTCACAGTATTTGATATAGAGACTACCGGTCTTTCACCTATTAAAGACAAAATAACCGAGATTGGCGCAGTTAAAATAAAAAACGGCAGGATTACGGATAGGTTCTCAGAGCTCATCAATCCCGAAATACCGATTCCTGATAATATTACAAGACTAACCGGAATAACAGACTCCATGGTTAAAGACAAACCTGCAATCAGGGAAATATTACCGAAGTTCCTTGAGTTTGCGGGTGATTCACCGCTGATAGCACATAATGCAAACTTTGACAGCGGCTTTATCAGGGCAAAAGCGGCAGAATCGGGATTAGCATTCGATAATACAATAATCGATACCCTCCAGATGTCAAGGGTCCTGCTTACCGGACTTAAGAAGCATAAGCTGAATATTATATGCGAATACCTGGGCATTGGACTTGAAAACCATCATAGAGCCGCCGATGACGCAAAAGCAACCGCAGAGATAATGCTCAAGTTCATAGAGATGATGAAGGACAAGGGAATAAATGACATAGCTGATATAAACAAGCTCTCTCTGGCGGGAAGAAGCCATAAGACAGGTGAATCCTATCATATTATTCTCCTTGTAAAGAATATGACAGGCCTTAGGAACCTGTATAAATTGATATCAATGTCCCATCTGGACTTCTTTTATAAAAAGCCGCGACTGCCCAAAAGCCTGCTTGTTCAGTACCGGGAAGGCCTGTTGATCGGTTCTGCCTGCGAATCGGGTGAAGTATTCAGGAATATATTGAATAACCTGGATGAAAATACAATAATTGAAAACGCCAGGTTTTATGACTATTTGGAAATACAGCCAAACGGCAACAACGAATTTCTTGTGAGAAACGGCATGGTTGCAAATAAAGGAGAGCTTGAAGCAATAAACAGACGGATTGTTGAACTGGGAAAGAATCTGAACAAAATGGTAGTTGCTACAGGGGATGTTCACTTTCTTGAACCTGAGGATGAGATATACCGGCGCATAATAATGGCCGGCCAGGGTTACTCTGATGCGGATGAACAGGCGCCATTGTATTTTAAGACCACGGATGAAATGCTGGAGGAGTTTGAATATCTCGGCAGGGAAACCGCCTTTTCGGTAGTTGTGCGGAATCCAAACAGAATACTGGAGCAGATTGAAGACATCATTCCTATACCGGAGGATACCTATCCGCCTAAAATCGAGGGAGCAGAAGAGCAGATAAGGGAAATGACCATGAAAAAAGCCCATGAGCTTTATGGAGAGATACTTCCAGAGGTTGTGGAAAAGAGACTGGATAAGGAACTTAACTCCATAATAAACAACGGCTATGCCGTAATGTACCTTATAGCACAAAAGCTTGTTGCAAAGTCTATGGCGGACGGTTATCTGGTGGGCTCAAGGGGCTCCGTAGGCTCTTCCTTCGTTGCGACAATGTGTGATATCACCGAGGTAAATCCGCTTCCGCCCCATTATTTGTGCCCGAAATGCAAGTATTCCCGTTTTTTCCTTGACGGTTCAATAGAATCAGGGGCTGACCTCAGTGATGAAAATTGTCCCCAATGCGGAACAGCACTCAGAAAAGAGGGCCATGACATACCTTTCGAAATGTTCCTGGGTTTCGAGGGAGACAAGGAACCCGATATTGACCTGAATTTTGCCGGGGAATACCAGCCTGAAGCCCATAAATACACTGAAGAACTATTCGGGAAGGGAAATGTCTTCAGGGCGGGAACCATCGGTACAATAGCGGAAAAGACAGCTTACGGTTTCATAAAAAAGTACTATGAAGAAAAAGGTATAAAAATAAACAACGCCGAAGCCAACAGACTGATCAAGGGCTGTACCGGAATAAAGAGAACAACTGGGCAGCACCCGGGAGGAGTTATGATAGTACCGGATTACACCGATATATATAATTTTACTCCCATTCAGAGGCCGGCTGATGACCCAAGCTCCAATATAACAACCACACACTTTGACTATCATTCCATAAGCGGAAGGCTGCTTAAGCTGGATATACTGGGTCATGATGTACCGTCAATCATAAGAATGCTTGAGGATATAACAGGCTTCGGAGTTAATAATATACCCCTTGATGATTCCAGGACAATGAGTCTGTTTACATCTGCAGAAGCACTGGGAGTAAACCTTGAAGATATTGACTGCAAGGTCGGAAGCCTTGGAATACCGGAATTCGGAACAAAATTCGTACGGCAGATGCTTATGGACACACAACCCGGCACCTTTGCAGAGCTGGTGAGGATTTCCGGGCTTTCCCACGGCACCGATGTCTGGCTCAATAATGCACAGGAGCTTATAAAAAGCGGTACCGCAACTCTTAAGGAAGTCATTGCCACAAGGGATGATATAATGCTGTTCCTGATATACAAGGGAGTAAACCCCAGGACCTCTTTCAAAATTGCGGAAAATGTGAGGAAAGGCAGAGGTTTGACTCCCGAATACGAAGCAGCTATGAAGGAACAGAATATTCCCGAATGGTACATAGAATCCTGCAAGAAAGTCAAGTATCTGTTCCCGAAAGCCCATGCCACGGCATATGTTATGATGTCCTTCAGGGTGGCATATTATAAGGTATATTATCCTGAAGCCTTCTATGCCACCTATTATACTGTAAAGCTGGACGATTTCGATGCCGATTTATTCATAAAGGGCAAAGAGGCTATAAGGGCAAAATGGATAGAAATCGATAAATTGGGGAACAATGCAACTGCAAAGGAAAAAAACCTTATGACCCTTATAGAGGTTGTTTACGAAATGTATCTCAGAGGTATAAAGCTATTGCCGGTAGACCTTTATAAATCCGATGCAAAAAAATTCTTAGTTACAAAGGAAGGGATTCTGCCCCCACTGGCTTCCCTTCAGGGAGTGGGCACAAGTGCCGCACAGAATATAGCGTGCACAAGGCAGGAATCGTGCTTCATATCCATGGACGATCTCCGGGAAAGAGCAAGGTTATCCAAGACAGTTATCGAAATACTGAAGAATCACGGATGCCTGGAAGGACTTCCGGAAAGCAACCAGTTAAGCTTATTCTCCGCCGGCGGAAACCTTGGAGTTTAGAATAACATAAAACTTGCATGTAATTAAAAAGAGTGCTATAATTTTGTAGTGGATAGGAAAATAATGTTTTTCCTGCGAAGATGCAGCAAAGTACTTATTAATGACTTTATTAACAGAGTGGGCAAATCCCACTCTTTCGTATTAATATAAGTAAAATTACTCAGAATATCACATAAAAGGAGAGTGGTCGCTATGGCAAAACGAAAAGTTGAAGATATTGTCTACGAGCTGGCGAAGCCTATAATTGACAGAAACAACTTCGAGCTCGTAGAAATAGAATACAAAAAGGAAGGGCCGGACTGGTTCCTGAGAGTCTACATAGACAAAGAAGGAGGAATTACAATAGACGACTGCCAGTCTGTAAGTGAGGAGCTCAGTGATTTGCTTGATATAGCTGATCCGATAGAACAGTCATATATATTTGAAGTTTCTTCTCCGGGCTTGGATAGGCCTCTGAAGACGGAAAGAGACTATAGGAAGAATATCGGAAAGCCTATTGAGATAAAACTGTTTTCACCCTTGGAGGGCAAAAAGGTCCTTGAAGGTATTCTGAAAGGACATACCGAAAGCTTAGTTGAAATTGAAATTGACGGTAAGGACTTGAATGTAGAAAAGGCTTCAATTGCCTTAATACGGCCTTTAATAAAGTTTTAATATATTATTTGTAGGAGGGAGCACTATATGAATGGAGAGTTTCTCCAAGCACTGGAACAGATAGCAAAGGAAAAGGGTATTTCAAAAGAACTGCTGATAGATGCTATAGATGTCGCATTGGTTTCGGCCTTCAAGAAAAACTTCGGAACCTCACAGAATGTCAAAGTTCAAATAAACAGGGAAACCGGAGAGGTTGACGTTTACGCACTTAAGACAGTGGTTGAAGAGGTTGAAAATGAATTTATGCAAATAAGCCTGCAGGATGCAAAAGCAATAGATAAGAATTATGAAATAGGCAATATAGTTGAAACAAAGGTCACTCCTAAGAATTTCGGAAGAATTGCTGCTCAGACAGCCAAGCAGGTGGTGGTGCAGAGGATCCGGGAGGCGGAAAGAGGCATCATATTTGATGAATACATAAGCAGAGAAAATGAAATAGTAACGGGGCTTGTACAGAGAAAGGAAAAGAACAGTGTTTTCATTGACCTGGGCAAGACCGAAGCTATACTGGGACCCGGAGAACAGACACCAAATGAAGTGTATAATATCGGTGACAGGATAAAAACCTATATAGTGGAAGTGAAGAAGACCACCAAAGGCCCGCAGATTGTATTGTCAAGAACGCATCCCGGCTTGGTGAAGAGGCTTTTTGAGCTGGAGGTTCCGGAAATACAAAGCGGAATTGTAGAAATAAAAAGCATAGCAAGAGAAGCAGGATCCAGAACAAAAATTGCCGTATTCTCCCATGATGAGAATATCGATCCTGTCGGTGCCTGTGTCGGACAGAGGGGTCAGAGAGTTCAGGTAATAGTTGACGAGCTTAGAGGGGAGAAAATAGACATCATTCAGTGGAGCAACGATCCGGAAGTATTTGTAGGCAGCGCATTAAGCCCTGCAAAAGTAATAGAAGTAATTGCAGATAAGGAAACCAATGCTGCAAGAGTAGTCGTAGGAGATTCACAGCTTTCACTGGCTATCGGCAAGGAAGGACAGAATGCAAGACTTGCTGCCAAGCTTACCGGATGGAAAATTGACATAAAGAGTCAATCACAGGTCTATGGTATCTAAAGGAGGCAGGTTCTATGCAAAAAAAAAGAAAAGTACCTCTCAGAAAATGTCTCGGCTGTAACGAAATGAAACCTAAAAGGGAGCTGATCAGGATAGTAAGAAGCCCTGAAGGGAAAGTAGATATAGATAAGGTTGGAAAAGCACCCGGGAGAGGCTGCTATATATGTCCTGACCTGAAGTGCCTTGAAGCTGCCATTAAGGCAAAAAGAGTGCAAAATGCACTGGAAGCACCGGTAGGAGAGGATGTGTTCAATAAATTAAGGACACAGCTTTCCAATGAATAAGGTTTATTCGATGATAAGCCTTGCCAATAAAGCCGGTAAGCTGGTAACGGGCGAGGATGCAGTAAGGAACTCAATAAGAAATGGCAGAGTCAAGCTTGTAATAATTTCAGAGGATGCCTCTGACAATACAAAAAAGCGTATAAGCAATTCAGCGGCATTCTATAATATATCTTTTATCATATGGGGATCGAAGGATGAATTTGGCATCAGTTTGGGAAAGAGCGCAAGGTCGGTACTGGGAATAACTGACGAAAACTTCAGCAATGGAATCAA
>JAKJBT010000155.1 GCA_022706865.1 Bacillota bacterium | reverse complement strand
ATTGCCTTAACAATGACAATAGTCAAGGAGATTAGCGTCAAGGTAAACATAGAGAAAAGTAACACAAGGTTAAATGTCTCGTATGTAACCATCAGCACCACCTCCTTTCCTGAAGATTGGAGAGTGGTCAACCACACCTGCTCTATCCGATTACCTCAAAGGTTTTGTTTACTCGCCCTTCTTAAAGCTTGTGGGATATACATTATCCGCATAGAGCTCTGTTATGTAGTGTACCTCTTCTTTCTCATACTTCCTGCTCTGAAGCCTGCCTTCAACAGAAACAAGCTCCCCCTTCTTTAAATACTTCGATATGAATTTTTCCGGAAGGTTCCATGCAACAATCTGGATAAAATCAGTAGGCCTGTTATTGTCATTGCCCAAATAATCCCTGTCCACTGCCAGGGTGAAGTTTGTTACCCTTTTCTTTTCGTCGAAGGTCTTTGTTTCGGCATCAGCCGTAAGCCTTCCCATAAGTATTGATTTGTTTAACATTAATTTACCGCCTTTCATTTATACATTACTGTAAATTATTTACATGGAACAATATTACTAATTCTGTAATTATATGTCAATAATTATCGATGAAAGGCCGTTTTTTATATATGATTTGTAAAAAAAGAGTATTGCAAACTTCTTAATAAGCAGTTTGCAATACTCCTGTCCATATTTTTAAAATAATGCTGCATAATTGCAGTAGTATGTGAAGTACTTCGATTGTAGAAGAAGTACCCTATTCTGGCTTTTTAATCACCTGGCATATAAAGGAGGCTATATCCTCCGCATAGGTTCCTGCTCCGAAGCCTGCATCGTACCCAAGCTCCTTTGCAAGCTCATGGCTTATCCTCGGCCCCCCGCAGGCCACTATGAACCTGTCCCTGAGCCCTTCCGCTTCAAGCAGTTCAATCAGGTTGGTCATGTTCTGCACATGTATGTTTTTCTGGGTCACTGTCTGGGATACAAGAAGTGCATCTGCATTAAGCTCCACAGCTTTTTTTATGAATTCCTCATTAGGCACCTGACTCCCAAGATTATGGGCCTCTATCATTTCATACCTTTCAAGACCGTAGTGTCCCGCATAACCCTTCATGTTCATTATTGCATCTATTCCTACGGTATGAGCATCCGTACCTGTACTGGCGCCTATAACCACAAGTTTTCTTCCTATATTCTTCCTTATATATTCATCCACCTCGGTCATGCTCATTACTGAGCTTTCAACCTTAGTTACCTTTATATCCGTTATATCGATTGTATGAATACAGCTTCCGTAGACTACAAAGAAGGAGTACCCTACTCCCAGGTCCGCCATATGCACTACACTGGGCTCTTCAAGCCCCATCTTCATTGCATAAAGCTTGGCAGCCTCTTTTGCCAGTTCATCCGCCGCAATCGGCAGTGTGAAGCTCAGCTGCACCTTGCCGTCGTTCATTGTATCTCCGTAGGGCTTCACTCTCTTTGGGTCAAAGGCTATATCGAATTCTCTCTTATTCATCGAATACAAACCGGAACTCATGAAAGCACCTCCTATCTATTCAACATCAATTCTATAAATGGGTTGATATATTTTGCATCCTTTTCCGTAACGCCGTCCAGTCCCTTTCCTCCTGTCCTGCTTCTCTTCACCCCCGCAAATTTACCCTGCTCAAGGGTTGCGAAAAGCCCCTCTTCTGCGATTTCCTCCAGAAGCGCAGCAGCTTTTTCAAGAACTTCGGCGGCTCTGGTCTGAATCATTCCGCCTTCTTTAAACTCCACTTCTTCTCCGATGCTTCTCATATTGTTGAATATATATCTCGCATTCTCTATGGAGAGGGCTCTATCGGCCATAAAAGGAGTATGCAGTGCTTCCGTCATCATTCCGAGAAGCTGGATGCCCTGATTGGTCCATATTGATATAATGTTAAAAAGCGCATCCTGTAAATGTCCCTTGAATATGTTGCCTGTCATATACTTGGTAGGAGGCATGTATTTCAAAGGAGCCTTGGGGAATATCTCCCTTGCCATCTGAGCCTGGGCAAGCTCCATGAGGAAGCCGTTCTCGATACCTGGATCCATTTCAAAGGCGTGTCCCAGACCCATCTGCTCTTCAGGTATTCCTGCCTTAAGGGCAAACTGTTCGTTTATGAACTGGGAGGCCAATACCGTGTGTGCTTCTTCAACGGCATCGGCTGTTGTAAGGTAGTTGTCTTCTCCCGTATTGATTATTACACCGGCAAAACCGTTTATTATCCTTGAAAAGTTCTGATCCACCAATGTCCTCTGCATGTTTATGTCTCTGAAAAGTATCCCGTATAATGCGTCGTTCAGCATTACATCAAGCCTTTCCATGGCACCCATTGCGGCTATCTCCGGCATGCAGAGCCCCGAGCAATAGTTGCAGAGCCTTATATATCTTCCTACCTCCCGGCTTGTTTCATCAAGAGCCTTTC
>JAKJBT010000054.1 GCA_022706865.1 Bacillota bacterium | reverse complement strand
ACCTCCTTACTTTCTGTCCAGCAGCTTGCTTAAAGCTTGCATCCTTGGATCAACTTCTTCGCTTTTGCATTGGCAGTCGATACTGTTCTTATTTTTTCCGCATACAGTACACAGTCCTTTGCAGTCGGCCTTACAAAGTGGCTTCATGGCAAGCTTGGCTGCTATATCTCCAATAACAAGGTCTGTTATATCCGCCTTGTCTCCTCTGTATATATAATAGTCTTCCTTGTCATCCGCTATATCTTTGACAAATACATAATTTGAATCCACCTGAACTTCTTCAGTGAAGATTTCCAAACATCTTGAACATGTCCTCTCAACTATTGCGGTAATCGTGAGATCAACATTTATCTTGCCTTCATAGTTGACTGCACTGCCTTTAACCGTAATTGGAGAAACTATATTCAAATTCTCACCGCAGAATACTATAGTACTGTCAATAGGATATTCTATAATTTCGAATTTCTCTTTAATACCTTCGGATTTAGATATCCCTGCAAAATTAAGCTCCATTTAACCACCTGTGATTTTTCTCTCTGATTAACAAATTTTATTATACAAATCAATATATATTTTGTCAAGCAAAAACACTTCACACCGTTTATGTTAGTATTTACAATGCATTGAAAAAAATAAGCGGCTTGCGCCGCATTATTTTTATTTCCTGTCTTTCCCTGCAAGTTCTGCAGTATCCCTTGCAATCACAAGCTCTTCATTGGTGGGAATAAGCAGTACCCTCACCTTTGAGCCATCCTTCGACACATCAGTTTCTTTTCCTCTGACATTGTTTTTCGTCTCATCCAATTCAACACCAAGGTATGACATGTCTTTGCATATACTGCTTCTCATGGATGCGGAGTTTTCTCCGAGGCCCGCTGTAAATACGATTGTATCAACACCGTTCATTACGGCTGCATATGCTCCGATAAATTTCTTTACATAATGAGCATACACATCAAGTGCAAGCTGTGCTCTTTCATTGCCTTTATTGGCGGCTTCTTCAATATCCCTGAAATCACTGCTGACACCTGATATACCCAAAACGCCGGATTTTTTATTTAAAATTTCATCGGCCTTGGCAATGCTGATATTTTCTTTTTCCATAAGGAATTTAATTATAGCAGCATCTATGTTGCCTGATCTTGTTCCCATTGCAAGCCCTTCAAGAGGTGTAAAGCCCATGCTGGTATCCACCGACACTCCGTTCTTCACTGCTGTAATGCTTGCACCATTTCCTAAATGACAAGTAATGATCTTAAGATCCTCAATAGGCTTCCCAAGCATTGCCGCTGCCCTCTCAGCCACATATTTGTGAGATGTTCCGTGGAAGCCGTATCGTCTTATCCTGTACTTTTCATAGTATTCATAAGGAATGGGGTATATGTAAGACTGTTTCGGCATAGTCTGATGAAAGGCCGTATCAAACACTCCGACCATAGGCACATCCGGCATAATCTGCCTGCATGCCTCTATACCCATTATGTTTGGCGGGTTATGCAAAGGAGCTAAGCTTATGCATTCCTTCAGCGCATCCATAACTTCTTCATTAAGAAGTACGGAATATGCAAACTTCTCACCTGCGTGTACGACTCTATGTCCAACTGCAGTTATCTCTCCCATATCCTTTATTACACCGTAATCTTTGTCCCTAAGGGCATCAACTACTGTCTGCATTGCTTCTTTGTGTGTCGGCATAGGCCTTTCTATTTTCACTTTGTCGAAGCCCTTTGGCTGGTGATTAAGAACTGATCCGTCAATTCCGATTCTTTCTGCAAGACCTTTGGCGATAACTTCTTCATTCTCCATATCTATAAACTGATACTTCAATGACGAGCTGCCGCAGTTAATAACCAAAATTTTCATTCTTTTACGTACCTCCCGTTATATAATGTGCATGTAAGAATTTCTATACTAATTATCGTTTTCCCTGCTTTTTTGTAAAAATATTAACAAAGATTATTATTCCCATAATGTTGGTCTAATACGATAAATATTCAATTGTCTGCGGATAATATGGTAAAATGAATATGAGGTTCCGGGGTTGGGAGGTTATAATGATGAAAACCGTAGGGATCATATCCGAGTATAATCCTTTTCATAACGGGCACAAATACCACATCCAGGCCGCAAAAGAAGCCTGCGGTGCAGATTATACCGTCTGCATTATGAGCGGCAGCTTTGTACAAAGGGGTGAACCGTCAATTTTTGACAAATGGTCCCGCTCAAAATCGGCAGTTATGAACGGAGCCGATCTGGTAATAGAGCTTCCCGTTGTGTACGCCTGCCAGCCGGCGGAAATATTTGCATTCGGGGCGGTAAAGATATTAAACTCCCTGGGGATTGTTGACCATATCTGTTTCGGAAGCGAGCTGGGAGATACCAGTGCATTGCACCGATTAGCCAATTTGCTTAAGAATGAGCCGGAAGCCTTCAGACTTCTTGTGAAAGAGCAGCTTGAGCAGGGCGTTTCTTATCCCAAAGCTGTTTCCAACGCATTGTCTCATTATGCAACTGATGATATTCATAATGCTGCCGATGATATTTTGAAGAATCCCAATAATGTACTGGGTATTGAGTATATAAAAGCTCTCATGTCTTTGCAGAGCTCTATTACGCCTGTTGCCGTAAAACGCATCGCTAGCGGTCATAATGATGAAAAAATAACAGGATGCATCGCAAGTGCCACTGCAATAAGAAATGAAATAAAGGACAGCGGAATCTCAGAAAAGGTGAGAATGTCCCTGCCCGAAAACTCCATAGGGATTATAAGCTCTAACCTGAGGCTGAACAGGCACCCTGTTTTTATGGACGACTTTTCGGATATACTGCTCTACAAGCTTAGGACAATAGAAAAATCGGAGCTCTTGAAATACCCGTATGTTAAGGAAGGAATAGAAAACAGGCTGAAGAAATATGCGGTAGCCAGCACCAATTGTGAAGAACTGATTGAAGCTGTCAAAACAAAGCGTTACACAAGGACCTACATCCAGCGCCTTCTGTGTCACGTGCTTCTTGATATCAAGAGTGCGGACATATCTATGTTCAAAAGCCGTGAATGCCCGTCTTATGTAAGAGTTCTTGCTTTCAACAATAACGGAAAGAAACTGATCAAAAAGATAATGGACTGCTGCCCCTACCCGGTAATATCAAAGGTGGCCGATTTCAGATGCACAGATAAAAGGATATCAAGAATGTTTGCATATGATGTACAGGCCACAGACATTTACAATCTGGCATACAGGACACCTGGATTCAGGATAGCTGCGGAGGATTATCTTACCTCTCCCTATTATCACAGGGAGTAATACATTCTGATCATTCATAATATCATATCCCTCTAAATATAAATATATTAATGCAAATACTTATACTTAGAGGTTCCTCATGAAAAAAGGCAATATTTCCACCATAACATATTCCATTATTTTTTGTATCCTTGTGGTATTCATAATCATATATCCGGGGGAGGCTTTTGCCTCTTCCTTAGATGGTTTGAAGCTGTGGTTCAATGTGGTCTGTCCTGCACTTCTGCCTTTCTTTATCTGCGTTGAAATCCTCATAGGACTGGGTATTGTCAGGCTGTTCGGTTCTGCCTTCCGTCCCCTTATGGTTCCGGTATTCAATGTGCCCGGGGAAGGCTCCTTTGATTTTTTTATGAGTATATCCTCCGGATACCCTGTAGGTGCAAAAATTACCGCTGAACTGTACAGCAAAAATCTATGTTCTCCCGTGGAAGGTCAGAGGCTGCTGAGCTTGTGCAGCACCTCAGGGCCTTTGTTCATAATAGGTGCAGTTGCCACCGGAATACTGAACAATCCGGCTTTAGGCTCCTTTATTGCAATTGCTCACTATCTGTCAGCCATCACAACGGGGTTTGTAATGCGTTTTTATGGAAAAGAAAAATCCGCCAATAAAAAATATGTATCAAATCCTATAGCAGAAATGATGGAGCAAAGAAGAAGAGACGGACGCAATTTCGGTATGCTGATGAGAGATGCTGTAAATAACGGAATCGACTTGATACTAATGATAGGCGGCTTCATTATCTTCTTTTCCGTAATAACAGGTATGCTCAGAGTATCAGGCTTTCTTGAATGGTTTTCCCTTTGCCTGTCAAAAGCAATTCCCTTAAAGTGCATAACTCCTGATATTATATCCAGCCTGCTTATCGGCTTACTGGAAGTAACCAACGGGGCGAAGGCATGTGCCTCCCTCCAGGTGCCCCTGATATACAAGGCTGCCTTAACAAGCTTCATGATAGGATTTGGAGGGCTTTCGGTAAATGCCCAGGTGATGAGCATAATATCAGGAACTGATCTGAAGCTCGGTATTTATTTCATTTCCAAACTGTTTCAGGGGATTGCTGCTGCCGTCTACTCATATGTGCTGGTTGCCTGGTTTTCTGATCTTCAGGTTTTTAATTTTAACCCGCCGGCAGAGTCCGCTGTGCATAATTTATTCTTAGAATACGGCTTTTTGCAGGTATTGGTTAACTCTGCAGCTAATATGCTGATCATATTGCTTTTCATGTCTTCAGTTTATATTGTGCAAAGTAAAAAGAGACTCAGCTTTAAGTCTCTTTAACCTCTTTAAGTATTTTTACTTTTTAAGTCTTTTTAACTCTTTGTGTCTTTTTAACTCTTTGAGTACTCTTTAATATATTTAAATGCTCTAAGTTTATTTTGCATCAGCTCTTGTAATTCTTAAGCTCATCCCTGTTGTTCCTTATTGTTTCTATTATTTTTTCCGTGTGCTTTTCAAGCTCTGCCAGCAGCTCGTCTGCGTATGCTTTAGAACCCAGTCTGATTTTTTTGGCGTCTATTTGAGCAGCAATAATAAGCTCTTTTGCCTGTTCATTTGCCTTTTTTATTATATCACTTTCATCAATAAGCTCCTGAACCTTTTTGTCAGCTTCCTTCTTAAGGATTTCAGCTTCTTTTTCAGCTTCAGCAAGAACTCTTTGACGCTCTTCCTTAACCTTGTTCAGTTTCTCTTCACATTCTTTTCTCAGATTTTCTGCTTCTTTTTTTGCTTCTATCAGTATTTTCTGTCTTTCTTCCTTAATCCACTGAGCCTGCTTTATCTCATCGGGCAGCTTTATTCTTATTTCCTTTATTATCTCCTGCAATTCTTCCTTATTAATCATTGACTTACTCGACAAGGGCAGATTCGGCGCCTTGTCCAGTATATCTTCAAGGGCGTCAAGCAGCAGCATAACCTCCATAATACCAACCTCCCTGTTATTATTCATATATGATAATTTAGTTAACGCGCCTTTTAGTCCGTGCCTGAAATGCTATTCAGCCTTTCATAAATCTCCTTCTCTATGATTTCCGGTACCAGCCCTCGTATGCAGCCTCCAAATTGTGCTACTTCCTTTACCAAACTGGAACTCAGATATGAGTATCGGCTGCTTGTCATTATGAACACCGTTTCAATTTCCTGATTGAGCTTCTTATTCATATGAGCCATTTGCAGCTCATATTCAAAGTCTGAAACTGCCCTTAACCCTTTTACTATTACATTTGCGTTTTTGCTCTTGCAATAATCAATCAAAAGCCCCGAGAAGCTATCAATTTCTACATTCTTTATATCTCCGCATGTCCTTCTGAGTATGTCCACCCGTTCCTCAACAGAAAAAAGCGGACTTTTATTTGGATTGATCAATACTGCTACAATAACCTTGTCAAAAAGTGCTCCGGATCTCTTAATAATATCAATATGTCCGTTAGTAGCAGGATCAAAGCTTCCGGGATACACTGCTATTTTCAAAATTACTCCTCCTTTTGCTGCGACTGTTCGTCAATAGAATAAAATGATAGTATTGTATTTCCATATTTCTTGAAACGGTATAAGAATAGTTTCCCAACTCTTTGCGGCATATCCTCCTTTGAATCATGCTCAACTATAATCAAACCGGATTGTGTAAGAATATTTTTATTATCAATCTCCTTCAAGGCTTTCTCAGCCATTCCCATATTGTAAGGAGGATCGATGAAAATTATATCAAACCTCTTCCCGTGTTCATGCAATTTGTTGATTGCCGTCACAAAGTCTGCATTATAGACTTCAGCACAATCCTTGATATTCAGCCGGTTCAGGTTTCCCCTAAGTACCTTTATACTTTTGATGCTGGAATCAATAAAAACCACATGTTTTGCCCCGCGGCTCAATGCTTCAATGCCTATTCCCCCGGTACCGCCGAACAAATCCAGAAAAACGCTGTCAATTACAGCATCACCAAGTATATTAAAAAGAGATTCCTTAACCATATCAGAGGTAGGGCGGATGTCCCTGCCCTCAATGGGATCAAGTCGTCTTCCCTTATACTCTCCTGCAATAACCCGCAAAAGATTACCTCCAAGTCTTTTATTGTAAAAACACCGATTGATTTTGCACATTCCAATTACATTTTAACATAAATACTATTTTTATACAAAAATTTATTAATATTGTCATAAATCCGCAAGGATTTATGATTTTGCCATGCACGTTTTCGGCAGATTCTGCAATATAGCCTAATGTGTTTTTGTGAAAAAAGCCTCCATTAACAGTTTAATAATAATTGAAGCCTTTTATGAAATGTATTTTACGGAAGATATGTAAAATAATTTTTAATTGAATAAAAAAAACTTATTTGAACAACATATATATCAGGGACGTTAGTTATTTGTAACTAAATTTCCCCATAGAGCTCTTCCTTCAATTTCTCCTCTCCCGATACTGATGTCAATGCTTTAACTTGAATTAGAGTGTTGTCATCAGTATTTTTTATTAAAAAAAATGACGCTGACCTATATAGCCAGCGCCTTTCTTTATTTCTTATCTTCTTCCTGACATGCTTCTTTCTGCCTGTTCAATCATCCTTCTTACCATTTCTCCGCCTACTTTTCCGCACTCCCAGGACGTCTTATCGCCGTTATAGCCTGTAAGATCTGTTCCTAATTCAGTAGCTATCTGATCTCTGAAAGTCTTCAAAGCAGCCTTTGCTTCCGGTATCAAAGTCCTGTTTGATGTGGTGTTTCTTGGCATATGTAGCACCTCCTGTTTGTATTACATGTATAAACCGCAGTATTCCTGTCGAATGTGATCCCAATGCAGCATAAATGCTTGATGCGGTTTATGTATTATTAATTTACTCCGTTTACACTTTTTTAAACACTGTAAATTATGTTAACTTAGGAAAATATTCGAGGCTAGTTAAGAGTTATTTCATCCAGCATCTTCTGGAACCTGCAATCCAGTATTGCTTTCATCTTCTTGTAATCCTCATTTGAAAGCTTATCATTTTCATATATGTATTCTACTGCTTCCTTCGACAGCTTAAGGAGCTTCGCATCGCGGAACACATCAGCAAGCTTGAAGCCGGGAAGTCCGTGCTGTCTTTGCCCAAGCACCTCTCCGCTTCCGCGGAACTCCATGTCCTTCTCAGCTACCTCAAAGCCATTTTCTGTTTTTGTCATATACTTAAGCCTTTCACGCGCTATCTCATTTTTGGTATCAGATATTAATATACAATAGGACTGGTGTTCGCCTCTTCCTACCCTTCCCCTCAGTTGGTGCAGCTGAGCCATTCCATATCTGTCGGCGTCTTCTATTACCATGTAAGTGGCATTGGGGATATTTACTCCCACTTCAATTACAGTTGTTGATACAAGTATCTGAACTTCTTTTTCCCTGAACCTGTACATTACCTCGTTCTTTTGGTCGGTCTTCATTCTTCCGTGAAGTAAGCCTACATTATAGTTCCGGAAGTATTTATTTTTTAATTCTTCACTGTACTCTATCGCTGATTTAAGCTCAAGCTTGTCAGACTCCTCAACAAGCGGGCATACAAAATATGCTTGCCGCCCTTCATCAAGGCCTTTTTTGACAAAATTCATAAGCCTTTCTTTTTTGGCGGAATCTATGAAATAAGTCTCTGTTTTTTTTCTGCCCGGAGGCATTTCATCTATTATTGACACATCAAGGTCGCCATATACTATAAGTGAAAGGGTCCTTGGTATGGGAGTTGCAGTCATCACCAGCATATCCGGATTTTCTCCTTTTGCAGAAAGTAAAGCTCTCTGTCTTACACCGAACCTGTGTTGTTCATCGGTAATAACAAGCCCAAGCTTATCAAAGCTTACACTGTCTTGAATAATTGCATGAGTTCCGACAACTACGTCTGTTTTTCCTTCTTTTATTCCGTCCAGCACTTTTTGTTTTTCCTTCCCTGTCATTCCGCCCTTCAGCAGTTCAATTACAATACCGGTGTTTTTGAGTAAATGTGTTAAAGTCATCATATGCTGTTCTGCAAGTATTTCCGTGGGTACTATCATTGCGCCCTGGTATCCGCTTCTTACACATTTGTACAGTGCAAGAGCGGCAATAACCGTCTTTCCTGAGCCCACATCCCCTTGTATAAGCCTGTTCATTATCCCCGGGCTTTCCATATCTTTGCTGACTTCCTCAAAAACCCTTGTTTGTGCTGAAGTAAGCTTGAAAGGAAGACCTTCAATGAATTCTTTTATTTCACTTGTCTTTTTAAACATGACGCCCTTTTCCCCGGCGCTGTTCAGCTTTTTTATATGGATCAGGCCGGACTGGAGCATAAAAAACTCTTCAAATATCAGCCTTTTCCTTGCCAGCTCCAGCTTATCCATAGACTCCGGGAAATGAACATTGCTTATGCAGAAATTTATCTCGGCAAGCCCATATTTTCTTCTCAGTTCTTCCGGAAATACATCCGCCTGCTTTTCATCAGCATATCTTAATGCAGAGTATACTGCCTTTCTTATATCCTTTTGAGAAAGGCCTTCAGTAAGTGAATAATACGGCGTGATCCGCATCAGATTTATGCTTTCACTGTCGGACAACCTCTCATACTCAGGAACTTCCATGACAAGGTCCTTGCCAATGCGCTTTACCTTGCCGTGCATAAGTATTTCGTCCCCTTCCCTGAAAGCATTTCTGATGAATCTGTTGTTGAACCATACTGCATTCAACCTGCCTGTATCATCATATACTGTCAGCTTTGTAATAATAAGCCTGCTCCTGGTTCTGCCCTCCTGGGCCTTTCCTGCGGCACGCACCCTTACTGTATAGCTTTCATCGGGCTTTATATCCCTGATTTTTGTAATCTCGCTTTTGTCTTTATAACCCCTTGGAAAGTACTCCAACAAATCCCCAATAGTGTAGAGGCCAAGCTTATTAAATAGCTTGGCCTTTGCCGGTCCTATTCCCTTTAACTTCGTTATGGGATCATCAGTATAATTCATTTGTACACCTCAATAATTTTTATTCTACTGAGAGTATATAATAATACAGAGGCTGTCCGCCGAAGTGCAGCTCTATTTCGCAGTTATTGTACAGTTCACCGATTTCTTCCTTCAGCTTAATGGCTTCCTCTTCTTTCACTTCGCTTCCGTAATAAATGGATATCAAAGAAGATTCTTCATCTACCATATCATCAAGAACCTTATGGCTGACTTCAAGAATATCATTGCCTACTCCGCTGATTTTTCCTTCAACCATACCAAGCACATTGCCCTCTTCTATATTTATTCCGTCATAATTGGAATTCCTCACTGCATAGGTAACCAAGCCTGACTTTACATTTGCTATTGCCTTTTCAATCTTTTTATTATTTTCCTCAATTCCCTTATCATGATTAAGCGCCATAAGTGCGGATATTCCCTGAGGGATGGATTTTGTTGCAGCAACTATTACATTTTTATCAGACATTGACTTTGCTTGATTTGCTGCAAGAATGATATTGCTGTTATTAGGGAATATATATATCGTTTCCGCATTGATTTTATTCACACTGTTTAATATATCCTCAGTACTTGGATTCATGGTCTGCCCGCCTTCTATTATTTCATTTGCACCCAAGTCCTTGAATATGGAAGATATGCCTTCTCCCATTGCAACAGCTATGGTTCCATACCTCTCCATAGGTTTTGGAGCATGTTCAGTTTCTTCCGCAGCTTTGTACTCCTCCTCATTAAACAGCAGTTCACTGTGTTGTTCCCTCATATTATCTATCTTTATGCTGGAAAGATCACCATGGGCAATCGCCAGCTCCAGCACCCTGCCCGGATTGTTGGTATGTATATGAACCTTCAAAAGATTCTCATCTCCAACAACAAGCAGTGAGTCTCCCATCGGCAATACTTCGTCTCTGAACTTTTCCAGCCTGAGTTTTCTTCCTTTTATAAAAAATTCGGTACAATAGCCGAACACAATTTCCTCTTCTTTAAATACCGGCCTATCATGCTCTTCAGCTTCCGCTGCAGCTTTCAGTTCTATCATTTCACCTGTCTTCAGGTACTGATACATCCCTTCAAATATATATATAAGTCCTTTTCCGCCAGCATCAACTACCCCGGCATTCTTAAGCACCGGAAGCATTTCCGGAGTTCTGCGCAGCACACTGTTTGCCTTTTCTATTATTTCTTCCAAAAATAATGCATTATCCTCAAAGTTGTCTGAAACCTTCACAGCATACTCTGCTGTTTCCCGAATGACTGTAAGTATAGTCCCTTCAGTAGGCTTCATTATTGCTTTATAGGCTGTATTGGAGCCTTCCATAAGTGCATTGGCCAATATACTTGCATCCATGCTTTTTTGATTCTTCAATGCCTTTGCAAAGCCTCTCCATATTTGTGAAAGTATAACTCCCGAATTGCCCCTTGCTCCCATAAGGGAACCATTGGCAGCGGCATTGGCCACGCTTTGAATTTCAATATTCTTGACAGCTATGATTTCCTTCACGGCCAGCTGCATTGTAAGTGACATATTTGTTCCGGTGTCGCCGTCGGGCACAGGAAATACATTTAGAGAGTTTACAATTCCTTTATTGTTTTCCAGGTTATTTGCGCCGGATAAAAACATGTTTCTTAACTGTATACCATCAATATTTTTTGTTGACAAGATATGTACCTCCTTTCCCGAGTTATACTCTGACGCCCTGCACATTTATATTTACTTTTTTTACTTTCAAGCCCGTCAGGTTTTCTACAGTGTATTTTACCTTACTGATTATATTATCTGCAATAGTGGATATCTTCGTACCAAATTCAACAACAATATATAAATCTACAATTATCTCTTCACCTTCTGTTGTAACCTTTACACCTTTTGCTAGGTTTTCTCTCTTAAGAAGCTCAACCAAGCCATCTTTAGCATTCTTGCTTGCCATTCCTACCAAACCGTAGCATTCAGTAGCTGCAAGTCCTGAAATGGTTGCCAGGACATCATCTGATATATTAACTTCACCATACTGAGTTTTGTATATGGCAGACATGTAATCTCCTCCCGCTTTTTATTATTATTATTATATATTATAACGCATCAGCAGTAAATTTTTCGAATTTAGAAAAATTTTCTTATCTTTGCCTCGTTATAAGTATATAATGTGGAGCAAATAATATTATCAAATTGTGACATTATAA
>JAKJBT010000053.1 GCA_022706865.1 Bacillota bacterium | reverse complement strand
ATATTCACAGTCGGTATAGCCATAGGCATGATAACGCCGCCGGTGGCGATTGACCTGTTTGTAGCATCATCTGTAACAGGTATGCCGATAGAGAGGATAGCCAAAAAAGTTATACCCTATCTTATAGGTTTGATTATAGTATTCCTTATATATGTTTATCTGCCGCTTTTCATACCGGCTATCATTATTTAGCAGTAACAGCATAATATGATATTATTTGACAAAATGCGCCGTAAGGCGCATTTTTTGGCATACGCAGCGATAAGGATAATATACGTATTAGTCTTATGATATAATATGCGCAAGCGCATATTATATCTCTTATTTAATTGCCGCGGGAGAATTTCGGCCTGTCGAAAATGCGCATGGCACAATCATAAAACCTTATGGTTTTATGATATACTAATATCAGATATTATTTTATTTATCGAGGAGTAATATGATGAAAAAATGGGCAATAAAAGCAGCAATACTCTTGGGAATTATATTTCTAACCAATGCGGTAAATGCAGAGGGTTATATGTATGGAAAAAATGAAGTTGATTTATCTTATGAAAAAGATTGCTACTTACAGCAGGAGAGCCCTGACTGGGAACTGATGAAGAAAAGGCCCAAAGTAAAAGGGATTTATATGACCGGATATACTGTTTCCATGACTGAAAGGTTCAACAAGCTGATTGACCTGGTAAAGACTACTGAATTAAATGCGGTGGTAATTGACGTGAAGGATGACAATGGATTGATGACTTACTCCAGCAATCTTCCTGATGTGGGTTTTACGGGAGCAAACAAAAATGTACGCATAAAGGATATAGATGCAGTAATGAAGATACTGCGTGACAATAATATTTATGCCATAGCCAGAATAGTTACTTTCAAGGACAGAATAGCCGGAGACAAATATGCCAATCTTGCCGTAAAGAATACCAGCGGAGGGATATGGAGGGACCGGCACGGAATGTCCTGGCTGAATCCGTACAACAGAGATTCATGGGATTATTTGGTTGACATTGCAGAAGAAGCTGCAGCAAAAGGTTTTAATGAGATACAATTTGATTATGTAAGGTTTCCTACTGACGGCAACACAAAGATTATTGACTACGGCACCACTGCGGCGGGAAAGTCCAAAGCAGAGGCAATTGCGGAATTTCTGTCCTATGGAAGGGAAAGGCTGAGTAAAATGGGAGTTGTGGTGTCGGCAGATGTTTTCGGTCTTGTAACATCTGCCACCGATGATATGCGAATAGGCCAGCACTTGGAGTCAATAGCCAGAAGTGTTGATGTAATATGTCCCATGGTTTACCCATCCCATTACGGAAAAGGGAACTATGGGGTCGCGGAGCCGGACTTTGAACCCTATAAAATAGTTAACCGGAGCATGTCAATTGCAAAGGGAAGGATAGACGCCATGGAGGATGTAAGCAGAAAAGCGGTTCTTAGGCCGTGGCTCCAGGACTTTACAGCTTCATATCTTGAAAGATATAAAAGGTATGGGCCTGCGGAGGTAAGGGCACAGATAGATGCAGTATATGATGCAGGTTCAGAGGAATGGTTGTTGTGGAACGCAGGCAATGTATTCACTTCAGGAGCATTGCTCAAGGAATAGAGGGGCAAAGGCGGCTGTACCACTACTATACTAACCTTTCGGGCTTATCTCCATGTAACGGATCATTTGGACTGCTTTACAGATCTTTACACGAGTCTGTCATTCCTGCACTCTCGCTAGCTTTTTTAACTCTATTTTTGCCGCTTTGTTTAGCCAAATAGAGTGCCTTATCGGCAAGAAAATAGCAATCCTCTAAAGCTTGGGGGCTGATATCACGCATTGAAGATACACCGAAGCTGGAAGTAATCCCTAATGTAACCGTTCCTATTGTAAACCTTTTTTCCATAATTAATTTTCTTAGTCTTTCAGCGAAGACATACCCTTCTTCCAAAGAAGTTCTGGGCATAAGGATAATAAATTCTTCTCCGCCAAACCTGGATACTGTGTCTGACTCTCTAACGTTGCTTTTTAAAAGATCAGCCAGTTGCATAAGTATATTGTCACCTACCGGATGACCGTATGTATCATTAATTTTTTTAAAGTCATCAATATCTAAAATTATTATAACCGTTTCATGACCATAACGCTTCATTGAAGAAAATTCTCGTTTGATCAGTTTCTCCAATAATCGCCTGTTAGGTAAATCAGTGAGTGGATCATAATATGCCATTTTCTCTAATTGTTTTTGTTGAATTTCAATGCGCCTCTTTTGGATTATATTGGTATAATTGTAATGCCAAAGAATAAAGCTAAGCAAGAAACCGATTCCAATGGCTGTAATTCCATTGACTCTGTTGGAAAGCAGTACCTGCTGGTCGGTTATGGTTAAAGCTATCAGATAATAATATGTAACATATGAAGTTGCATAAATTATAAAGGAAGCCAGTGGCCTAATTATAAAAATAACTCCGTTGATAATACAAATTAATAAAAAAGGCGTTATATTAGTCGTAACCAATTGATCAAAGGTGACTATGGCGATACCGGACGCCATAATAACAACCACAACAATGTATTGTAATACGAACATGGTTGTATTTGGTTCTATTCTGTTTTTCAGCCTATGAGTTGTTAAGAAAAACACAATCATTAAAATTAGCAATATAAAATGGGATGCAATAATTCCTTGGCTCCATGTCTTCAAAACTTGTGTGTCATTGGATTTTGTGAAAGTAAATAGAAAAATATTGATGATACGCAATGGGATGGCAATAATTGATAAATAATAAATCCTTCGGGTATTAATATGTGCACACTCACCTAGAACACTATTATAATCATGGAACGCTTTCAGAATTTTTCTCTTCATGACTGCAAATAATCGGAATTTCTTTTGAAAGTTTTTTATATTTACCACCACCGCTTTCTTCAGGTCTCTCCAAAGTTTATATTATCATAAACCCTTTGATATGTCTTCCATAAAATCTCCGCGCAGTACAGGGATCCCTTAATTGAAAAAGTAAATTCTGCCCCCGTGAGGTCTGATATCGAGAGATGTCCTTAAATGGATTATTTGGGGTATGTAATCATGATCAACAATGCTATCTGAGACCTGCCTGGCACAGACGAGCCCGATCACATTCATCTCAGATCATGCGAGTTTGACGCTTACTCTCCCTCCGCTTGAACTTGAAAAGGGTCGGTCGAAAGTTGAACCTTCTTTACTTTAATGCTGCATTATTTTTGTTGAAATTTTGACAAATAATTTAACAAATATAAATGGTATTATATTTTTCCATATGATACAATATATAGTGTTCAGACATGCAGCAAGATACAAAATACAGTCCGGAGGTGGTGATTTACTGTGTTAACAGACAATGCCGTTAAAGTATTGGAAAAGCGTTATCTTAAAAAGGATGAAAGCGGAAAGCCGGTTGAGACTCCTGAGAATATGTTCAGGAGAGTTGCGAGCACAATAGCGGCTGCTGATAGATTTTATGACAGTTCAGCAGATGTTACGGAAACAGAAGAAAAGTTTTATAAGCTTATGAGCAATCTTGAGTTTGTTCCCAATTCCCCCACTTTGATGAATGCGGGAAGGGAGCTTGGCCAGTTATCAGCTTGCTTTGTACTTCCTGTTGAGGATTCCATGGAGGGCATTTTTGATGCTATCAAAAATGCTGCAATGATACATAAAAGCGGCGGGGGTACAGGCTTCAGCTTCAGCCGTTTAAGAAGAAAGGGTTCGACTGTGGCAACTACCGGCGGTGTAGCATCAGGGCCCATAAGCTTTATGAAGGTGTTCAATGCCGCCACCGAAGCTGTGAAGCAGGGAGGAACCAGAAGAGGTGCCAATATGGGTATCCTTCGGGTGGATCATCCGGATATAATTGAGTTCATACAGTGCAAAAGGGATAACAGCGATATAACCAATTTCAATATAAGTGTTGCCATTACTGAAAAATTCATGGAAGCTGCAGAAAAGGGCGAAGACTATGAGCTTATTGACCCTGCGACCGGGAAGCCTGCCGGGAAACTTAATGCAAAACAGGTCTATGACCTTATAGTAGATATGGCTTGGAACAACGGAGAGCCGGGAATCATATTCCTTGACAGGATAAACAGGGATAATGTGGTACCCAAGCTGGGAGAGATAGAGAGCACCAATCCGTGCATAACAGGGGACTCATGGGTTCTGACCCCAGATGGGCCTGTTCAGGTTAAGGACATTTTAGACAGACAGGTACAGCTTGCACTAAACGGTTCATATTCCATGTCAGATGAAAAGGGATTCTTCAGAACCGGCATAAAAAATATAATCAGGGTTTGTACAGACCGGGGTTATGAACTGAAGCTGACAAAGGACCATTTGATAAGAACAGCAGCGAATATGACACGATTCAAGATTGATGAGGAATGGAAGGCGGCAGGGGATCTCAGCCCCGGAGATAGAATCATTCTGTCCAACAATAGGGGTATAAGATGGGAAGGAAAAGGAAGCTTTGATGAAGGATATCTGTTGGGTATGCTTATAGGGGATGGGACACTTAAGAATGATGGAGGAATAATATCCGTATGGGGCAGTGATGAAGAGGCAGTATCCTTAATGAAAGCAGCCGGTGAAGCTGCCTGTGCATTGCCTCACAGAAGCGACTTCGGAGGATTTCAGACAGTGATCAGTGACAGGGAAGAAAACAGGATGAAGCTTTCCTCGCTTCGCGACCTTGCTTTGGAATATGGAGTCATGCCCGGAGACAAAAAGATTTCTTCAGAGGTTGAAAAGGGCAGCTATGAGTTTTATCGGGGATTTTTAAGAGGGATGTTCGATACCGACGGAACTGTTGCAGGTACGCAGGAAAAAGGTTTGTCAGTAAGACTCTGGCAGAATGACCTGGATACTCTTAAGGCTATACAGAGAATGCTGAGCAGGATAGGAATCATATCTACCATATACAGTAACCGTAAGGAGCCGGGCATTAAATCAATGCCTGACGGCAAAGGCGGTTTGAAGGATTATAATGTAAAGGCAGGCCATGAACTGGTTATTTCTCAGGATAACTTATATGTTTTCCATGAATTGATAGGTTTCAGCAGCAGTAAGAAGCAGAATCGCTTAAAATCCGGGTTGGGCAATTACAAACGTGCTTTGAACAGAGAGCGGTTTGTTGCTTCCGTTACGGAGATTATTGAATCGGGAGAGGCTGAAGTGTTTGATGTTCAAGTCCCGGGGGTAAATGCTTTTGATGCCAACGGCATATATATACATAACTGTGGTGAACAGCCTCTGCTTCCGTATGAATCCTGCAATCTGGGTTCTATAAACCTCATGAGCTGTATTAAGAAGAACAAGTCCAGGAACGTAATAGATTATGACAAGTTAGGCAATATCGTAGATGAATCGGTACACTTCCTCGATAATGTTATAGATGTGAACAAATATCCGCTTCCAATGGTTGATGAGATGACAAAGGGGACGAGGAAAATAGGCCTTGGAGTCATGGGCTTTGCCGATATGCTGATAGAGCTTGGTATTCCATATAACTCGGAAGAGGCGGTAAATACGGCTGAAAGCATAATGAAGTTCATAAATGAAAGGTCAAAGGCTGCTTCAATGAAGCTTGCTGAAAAGAGAGGCACTTTCAAGTACTACGAGGACAGCGTGTTTAGGGAAAAGGGCATCAGGATAAGGAATGCTACAACAACAACAATTGCACCTACAGGCACCATATCCATAATTGCCGGAGTTTCAAGCGGTATAGAGCCGCTGTTTGCACTGTCCTTTGTAAGAAATGTAATGGACAATGATGAGCTTCCTGAAGTAAATCCGTTGTTTGAAAGGGTTGCCAGGGAAAGAGGCTTTTACAGCACTGAGCTCATGAAGGAAATTGCAGCTCATGGCACCATTCAGGATATCAAGAGCATACCAAAGGATATAAGAAAAGTATTTGTCACTGCCCACGATATTGAGCCGGAGTGGCATATAAGGATACAATCAGCTTTCCAGAAGCATACCGACAATGCCGTATCCAAGACAGTCAACTTTTCAAATTCCGCCACAAGGGATGATGTAAGTGCCGTATATATGCTGGCTTATAGGATGGGCTGCAAGGGCGTGACAATATACAGGGACGGCAGCCGCGAATCCCAGGTGCTGAATATTGGCTCGGTAAACAAGGATGACAAGGAAAATCCAGATCCAGCAAATAAGGTTCTTGTGCCAAGAACCAGACCGGAAGTGACAACGGGAGTAACAGAGAAAGTTAGAATAGGCTGCGGTAACCTGTATATAACCGTAAACTCAGATGAAAACGGTATCTGCGAGGTATTCACAAATCTAGGAAGAGCAGGAGGCTGCCCCAGCCAGTCCGAGGCAACCAGCCGTCTTATTTCAATTGCCTTGAGGGCTGGGGTGGATATAAGGGAGATAATTGAGCAGCTCAGGGGCATCAGATGTCATTCTACACTGAGACAGAAAGGGCTTAAAGTACTGTCCTGCCCCGATGCAATAGGAAGAGCCCTCGAAAGATATATGAATACCAAAGTGGAACACCAGGATATCAAGACCATGGATGAACTGGCAACAGAAATTGAAGAGAGAGGAACCTGCATCGGCAATTGTTCCCTTTGCGCAGCACCCTGCCATGCAGCGACTGTAGAGGATGAAAGTATATCCTATAATACTCTCGGCAGCTTCAATGGGAATATGAAGAACTGCCCGGAATGCGGCAGCACGATACAGCACGAAGGCGGCTGCGTGATATGCAGGAACTGCGGTTATTCAAAGTGTAATTAGGATCTTGCATATTGTTTGAAAAATTGCATATATTAATTAATTTAAGCAAAGGATAGGTTCAGAAGAGCCTATCTTTTGTTTTACTTCTTATATGTTTTATTTATTATCATAAACATCTTGACACTGTAAAGATCAGGTATTATAATCTTTACAGTGTCAAGATGTTGGGAGGTAACAAAAATGTCAAATAAACCATATCACCATGGCAATTTACGAAATTTATTGATAGAAGCAGGAATTGAACTCATAAATCAGGAGGGTATAAAACAATTCTCATTAAGGAAAGTGGCGGCTATATGTGGGGTTAGCCATGCAGCACCTTATAGTCATTTTCAGAGTAAGGAAGAGCTGTTGAAAGCAATGCAGGATTATGTAACAGAGCGGTTTATGGAAGTATTGGAGAATGCGATTAAATCCTGCCCGGATCAAAAGGAGCAAAAGGTGCTTGTTGAAATGGGCAAGAACTATGTGATGTTTTTTATTAATAATCCCCAGTATTTTCCGTTTTTATTTTCGCAGTCAAGCATAGAGGTTAATCTTTCTCTGAATAGTGATGGAAGGTCGAATTTCCCACCTTTTGAACTTTTAAAGACGATTGCCTTTCGTGTTCTTGGAGAGGCTGGAATGCCAAAAGAAAAAATGCAAGATACAATAATAGCACTATGGGCAACCGTACACGGCCTTGCCTCTATTGCAACAATGAAAAATGTTCATTATGACAAGGATTGGGAAGCGAAAATTGAGGATATTATTTGGAATAAATAAATGCATTTGTTGTTTATATACTGGGAGATGAGAAATAAAATGACAAACTTGGAAAATAAGCGAGTTGCGATTAAAGCAATTGTACGGAGGGGGGCACGTATTATGTTAATCATACCTGCTGTTTTACTTACATGTGTATTTATTATTGCGGGTGTGCTGCTGATGTGCAGCCCAGGGAAATCCGAACCATACCGGGATGAAAGTGGAAGGCCGCTTGAAGGCAGCATTTCAGAAAAGATCCATGTTAATATCAATGGAGTGGAGCAGGGGATGTTTATAAGGGGTAAGGATAAAACGAACCCAGTACTGCTTTTCTTGCACGGAGGCCCTGGTCTGCCGACGTATTGGCTTACTCGGATATATCCTACAGGTTTTGAGGATTATTTTACTGTTTGCTACTGGGAAACACGAGGCACCGGGCTTTCCTACAGTAATGACATTCCCGCCGAGACTGTTACCTGGGAGCAATTGATATCGGACACTGTGGAGGTAACAAATTATCTTAGAAAGCGTTTTGGACAGGAAAAGATTTACCTCTTGGGACATTCGGGGGGATCTTTTCTTGGGATACAGGTGGCGGCACAGGCACCAGAATTATACAACGCATACATAGGTGTTGCACAGATGTCACGACAGTTCGAATCTGAAAAATTGGCATACAAATATATGATAGAGCAATTTAGGTCTGCCGGGGACAAGAGAATGGTACAAGAGCTTGAGAAATTTCCTATCCCTGATATGAATACTGTTCCGAAGGCATACCGTAACCTGCGTGATGAGGCAATGCACAAGCTTGGTATTGGTACAACGCATAGAATGAAATCAGTCGTCAAGGATGTCTTTTTGACAAGCTTCCAAAGCCGGGAATACACATTAGCTGAAAAGATAAATTTGTGGCGCGGCAAAAATTCCGAGCAATACCAGAGGATGTGGGATCAGATGATGGCAACGGATTTGACTGAGAAAGTACAGAAGTTGGATATTCCCCTTTATCTCATCGGAGGCATATATGATTATACATGTAACTATACACTTACAAAAAGCTATTTTGACAAGCTGAAGGCTCCGATAAAAGGATTCTATACCTTTGACCAATCTGCACACAGTCCTATGTTTGAAGAACCGTTAAAAATGCAGAAAATTTTAAAGAAGGATATTTTGAAAGGAGTAAATAACCTTGCCGATGCAAAGTAGGACCAATATACAAGCCTTTTGAGATATGATGCAAGCATCTAAGTAGATCTTGCATACAATTGGTATAAAATGAATATGCTAATATATTTTGCAGATAGGTACTCAATAGTGTACCTATCTTTTATTTGTATCGGATTCTATCTGTTTTAGAATAAACTGCACATAATTAGAATTGTTCTGTGGCCCGAATGAGGATAATTAATAAAAAACCATTGAATTTATTCTACAAGTGGAATACTATATGAATAGTAGAATAATATTCTACTTGTAGAATACTAAATAGTTAGGAGAGATAATATGTCACTTCAGTATGCAATTCTAGGGCTATTGAATTATGATTCAATGACGGGATATGATATCAAAAAAATGTTTGACAATGGAATCAATAATTTGTGGGCCGCCAGTATAAGCCAGATATATAGGGAGCTAAGCACTCTTGAAGGTAAGGGCCGCCTGACATCTGTCATTCAGCAGCAGGATGACAGGCCGGATAGACGGATATACAGCATCACTGATAGTGGTAGGGCTGCATTTAGAAGCTGGATTACAAATTTCCCGGAAAAGTTTTCAAAAGAAAAACGTGATGAATTCTCCCTGAGAATATTTTTTGGGTCTAATCTGAGCAGGGACGAATTGGTAAATCAGTTTGAACGCTTTATTGATGAGAAGCAGCGATACTTAGATGAAATCAATTACTTGTATAAGATATCAGATAAGTATGTTCAAAAAATGAAACTGTTCAACAATGAAGACATGTATTGGAGGTTTATACTAAGGCGTGCGCAAATGACCTTGGACACTTTGATAAGCTGGGCGCAAGAGTGTATTGAAGAGTTAAAAATAGGGAGTTGAGAGAAATGAGAATATCAGATAGCGTATACCTATTGGATTCAACGAAGGGAAGCTATTCATATCTGGTAACCGGGACAGAGACTGCTTTGATTGATACAGGGTTCCCAGGAGCAGGAAAAGGAATTGTAAAGGAGTTGGATGCTATCGGTGTAAAGCCCCGGGATATAAATCATATACTGTTGACCCACCATGATATTGACCATATAGGAAACGTTGCAATGCTTCAGGAACTGACGGGAGCGGAGGTATGGGCTTCTAAGGAGGATATTCCTTATATTACCGGAGAGCTTGACCGCTATGGGTTCAAAAAATACTTGAAGTATATTTTCAGGACGAAAAAACCGGATACCATAAAGCCATATGGACCAGAACAGAAAATTAACGGTATTGAGGTTGTTCCGACTCCCGGACATACTCCGGGGCATGTATGCATTTCATTTGAAGATATTCTTTTTGCCGGTGATTTACTTAAAAATAAGGGGGGAAGCCTTATACCATACCCGCCGCCATGGAATTGGAATGATTCCGTGATGCTGGAGTCCATAAACAAAATATCGAAGTTTGATTATAGATTGGTATGTCCTGCCCATGGGAAGCCCCTTTTTTTGTGAATCACAGAACGATTCCCCCTTTAGATTAATGTGCCGGGGTCACACGGATTAGGTTCAAAAGGCCCGGTAGTTTTCAGATCCGTAGGTAAATTAAACTTTTTCCAACTCATTACTAATGCATGCGATGTATGAATATATATATCGTGAATACTTATTTTTAAGGAGTTGGTAATATATGCTGTCTGATCTTGAATATATAAGGGAATCCCTGGAGTTAAACTTATTTTTTATGAGAATAGCAAAAGAGCATTCTATATTTATAGAAGCGGCTTTTACTGCAAAGGATACGGAATTAGCTGAAGAGGCTGAGGCTTTCAAAATTGTTTTTGGCAATCTGCTGAAAAAGGCAATTGAGCTTTCGGATGGCATACTTAGTGAAGATGTAATCGATTCCGGGGAATTGGTTACGGACTTAACACTGCGGGCAGAGAAGGAAACTGAATTCTATACAGGGATAAGGATTAGCAGCAAAATTACCAAAGCGGAATTAGCCTTCGCAAATGAGGAGGAACCCAGTATTAACGCGGTTTTGCTGCAGGATGTTTATATGCTGAACCAGCAGGCTTTGGCTTCGACCCGCGCATTAGCCAATTATAAAGCAAGATTACTCCGTGATGTTTTAGCCTGCAGACTATTTACTAATAATTACCCATTGCTTCTGGATCATATTCTTAGAGAAGCAAGATTTTACATTAGAAACTTGATGAGATTGCAGCGGAGAAATTCATCAAATACAATAAATGATGCTATTGAAGAGGAGATATTCTGGAATAGAATAATGGCGGAGCATTCAAAATTCATAAGAGGCCTGCTGGACCCCACAGAAGTGAAGCTTTTTGATACTGCAAATGATTTCGGTCATAGATTTGATATGTTGACTGCTGAGGCAGAGAAACTGGAAGATAATTTAAACTTGTTCGCAAAGGTAACAACGGAAACCTTGGATGCTGCTAAAGAAATCAGGGATTTTAAAAGGCAAGGGACACAAGGTTTGATTAACTGTACTATCAGATCGATTGCCTATCCGCTTTTAGGTGATCATGTAGTCAGAGAGGCAAACCATTATTTGAGGCTTCTTAAGAAATATGCAAGTATGCCTGTAAGCAAGTAAGTACTAAGCACGTAATGAAAGCAGAAGGGACGGTTCCTTCTGCTTTTACAATTTCATAAATTGACAAGTTGACACCTTAATTGAAAATCAAAATGCAACCCTTTCGAGTTCAAATTAAGTTATAAATTTTAATAAATTATATATTACCGGGAGGCTGCATCCCGGCTTATAAAAAGATTGGTTACTGTTTAATGACCAGTC